>VGKB01000105.1 GCA_016867255.1 Candidatus Moraniibacteriota bacterium | reverse complement strand
GTGCAGGTTGGACAAACAAAATTGCAGGCCGAACATTCAACGCAGTTCTTTGTCAGCTCCCGCCAAACCTTATTGCGCAAATTCGTTTTGTGTATTATCGAAAGGTCTTTGCGGATCTTATATTGAGAATTCATCTCTTCCAGCAATTTCTCGACTTTTGCGCGGTTTTGTTCTTTTTTCTCCAGCTGGAGGGCGTCCGCGGCTCTGAATAAAGCCTTGTTTTCAGCAATTATTTTATTTCCTTTTTCCGTCCCAATTTCTACCGCGTAGCCGTTTTCAACCCATGACAGGTTAAGGTCAAACAGCTTGGTTGCGTAGGGTTTGCCGCGCATCAGCGTACAAAAACAGGTACTGCCGCAAGCGGTGCAATCCGCGCCGATCAACAGGATATTTTCTCTGCCGGCAGAATAAAAAGGATCGGCAAATTCGCCTTCCAGGTTAACCCTGTCAAGAACCTCCTGCGCTTCAAGATCGCATCCCCTAGCCCCCAAAAAAACCAGATTTTTCTTATGAAGAGGCTCGTCTTCCCCAAAATAGCGGGCAATGGTTTCGGTGATCTTAAAGCTAAAAGCTTTGAATGGTTCTATCGCCCTAAAGCCCGTCAGGTCGATTTTTGCGGCATTTTCCGGCCGGATGATTTCCAGGCGTGATTTGATCGGAGCAACAACCGTTGATGAATGAAGAAGCTTATCCACCCATTTAATAAAATCGAGGGTATTAACAAAATACGTCTGCACCTTCTTATTTTACGGTATTTTTGGGAAGGTTTCAAGTTTTTTTTGCCTCATCCGTTCTCTCGTTTTTGTTTTATCCTCTCTTTTTAGCGTCTTATAAGAAATATGAAGAGCCATATTTCTTATGATATTTCTTACGCGAAAAAGAGAAATTAACCGCTTATTAAGCCTGATTTGCCTGTAAACCTTCTTCTTGTGTTGTCCCCATCCAGCAAACAAGGGCATGGCGCAAGTTTGCGCCCGCAAAAAACGATAAACTTATATGGGAATTCCACCAATCCCCTTATCCAAAAATTGTTGTCAACGCTTATCGGTTAAGGCGGGAAATCTGATTGACACAACAACTAAGCCTTCTCTATGTGAGCCTTCTCTATGCTGTGATGCTGTAAGTATTACCCCCCCCCCAGAAAAATTATTAGCGCCAGCTACAACAGTAAAAATCACCCTGCGAGACCTGAAAATTAACCCGCGTTTGAGCCAATTGATCAAACATGAACTTGGACTCCCTATTTCGCTTCCGATAGATCAATTTATTCCTCTTAACGGCTTTGACGCCGCTTATAGCGAAAACCAGGCGCCTCTTTATGGCAAAGGAGCTCCGATCAATTCCGCAAAAAAAGTAAAAGACCCGCAAAAAGCCAAAGAATATGCTTATAAAATAGCGAGAAAACTTGGGTTCAGCCGAGAAGCAATTCGGAAAATGCCGCCTTCCCAATTAGCCCTGCTATGCTTCCGAATCATAGCAGGACAACTCGAATATGATTTTCCCGCTTATGACAGATACAAACAAACCGGACAAATAGCTATCCC
>VGKB01000104.1 GCA_016867255.1 Candidatus Moraniibacteriota bacterium | reverse complement strand
CCCTTTGAGACAGTGTAGAACTTCAGCAGCGGACCATCCGGTCCGCTTTTTGTTTAACCAATAAAATTATTTGTGCTATAAATACTCGTGACACCAAAAACAAAAATGCGCATCCGAAACCACATTATCAAAATAGCCACCCAAGCCACTCTAGACTTCATTGATATCACCGAAAAAATCCAATCCGTCCTCAAAAAAGCCGGGGTAAAAAACGGCGTTGTCAACATCCAAAGTTTCCACACAACTATGGCGGTTATTGTTAACGAAGCCGAACCACTCTTGATTTCCGACATGAAGAATATGTTGGAGAAAATCGCACCGGAAAAAGCCAATTACCAACATGACGATTTTTCTATCCGCACCGTAAATATGTGTGACGGCGAATGTCATAATGGACACTCCCATTGCAAAGCGATTTTTTTGCCGACTTCTCAAATTTTAAATATTGTTAATGGCCGGCTTCAGCTGGGACAATGGCAGAGAATATTTACAATTGAATTGGACCGCGCCCGATCACGCCAAGTCGCGCTGCAGATAATTGGCGAATAAGCTGCGCATAGATAAACTCCTTCACAAACCACACAAACTAATGCGTATTTTATACATTGATGATACCGCCTACTGGCGGAACACTTACGCAAAAGCTTTTAGAGAAGCGGGAATTAAAATAGAAACCCTGCCCGACGCCCGGGGAGATATTGTAAAATCTGCTTCCGACTTTCAACCCAACCTAATATTACTTGACATCTCCATGCCGGAAGTAAACGGTTTTGACGCAATAAAAATCTTAAAAAATGACGAGAGAACAAAAAACTTTCCAGTTTTTTTCTTTTCTAATATTAACAGTCCGGATTATATTAAAAAGGGGCTGGAGCTCGGCGCTGAGAAATATCTGGTGAAAGGGGATTGTCAACCGGAGGAAGTAATAAAAATTTGTCTCAAATGGTTGAACCGCCCGGGTAATTAAATTTTTTAACGCGGGAAAATAAGCTATTTATAAGTATGCAAAATCTTTATAACGAAACTCCTCTAGCCGACCGGATGCGGCCCGATAATCTTGCGGACTTTTTTGGCCAAAAAGAATTGGTTGGCAAAAATTCATTTTTGAGGCAGGCGATTAAGAACGATCGGGTGCCTTCTTTGATTCTCTGGGGACCGCCGGGAAGCGGAAAAACCACTTTAGCTCACATTATCGCAAAAATCACTCGGTCAGAATTCATCCAACTAAGCGCGGTGGTGAGCGGCAAAAAAGACTTAAAAGAAATTATTGAAAAGGCCAAGTTCAATAAAAGCTACGGCAAAAAAACCATTCTATTCATTGACGAAATCCATCGCTGGAACAAGGCCCAACAGGACGCATTGCTGCCATACGTGGAGAAAGGGACTATCACTATGTTTGGCGCTACCACCGAGAATCCCAGCTTTGAAGTTATTGGCGCTCTGCTCTCGCGATCAAGAGTTTTTGTCCTTAAACGGCTGGGGAAAGCTAGCATCAAAAATATAATCCAGCGGGCTCTTAAAGACAAAGAAAGAGGATTAGCTGGAAAGAAAATTAAAATCAGTGACGATACCATTAAGCTTATATCTCGGCTGGCAAACGGAGACGCCCGCATGGCGCTAAATACTTTAGAGGCAGCAGCTTCCCAGAATAGCA
>VGKB01000103.1 GCA_016867255.1 Candidatus Moraniibacteriota bacterium | reverse complement strand
AGCTCAGTGCGTAAATATCTCAAGCATCCAATAGGAAATATCTATATCGTTGGTCCCAAACATAGTCGATTGCCGGATTTTTGCAGGAAGAATGAATGTATTTTTAAAGACGAGGATTGCGTGCTGCCCTTTAAGATATCCGATCTAAAAAAATATAATTATAAAACAAGAGGTTACGATAGAACCGGATGGATGTTTCAACAATTCGTTAAACTGTTCTCCGATAAGATATGCGAGAGTGATCATGTCTATGTGATAGACGCCGACACAATCCTGGTACATCCTCAGAAATTCGAACATAATGGTAAAACAATCTTATTGATAACCGAAGGCTACCATTATCCATATTTTAAAACATATGAAAAGATTTTCGGTTACAAGGGAACTGCAAAATTTTCTTTTATCGCCCACCAAATGCTTTTCAAAACAAACAGGCTAATAGAGTTGAGAAAAGTAATTGAAAGAGCATACAGAAAACCATTTTTTGAAGCAATTATGGATAGCATTGACTTATATGAAATATCTTCCTTCTCGGAATACGAAACGTATGGCAATTGGATGCTGAAAAATCATTCCAATGAAATAGAACTCGAGTATTGGTTCAACCAATCCTTGCCTGGAGATAAGCTAAAAAACTTTAAACTAGATGCCAAAAAATTTGATTATCAGCTTAGATCTGTTTCTTTTCACTCTTATAACCGGAATCTTGGAAAAAAATTGATAAATATATTTAAAGTTAACTTCCTAAAATAATTTTTTACGATGACTATGTCGATATTGAACAAAATATTCCAAAAAAGTCTGGGCGCCTGGATAAATAACCAGAGTAACAGAGAAAGATGGTTAAAAAAAACTTTGGGGAATATCCCTAGAAATTCGAAAATTCTTGATGCTGGAGCAGGAGAATTGCAATATAAGAGATTTTGTTCCCATCTAGAATACACCAGCCAAGATTTTGGCCAATACGACGGTCAAGGGAATCAAACCGGACTCCAAACAAAAACTTGGGACAATTCAAAATTGGACATAGTCTCTGATATAACAGACATACCCGTTAAAGATAAAGCTTTTGATGCAATAATGTGCATTGAGGTCTTTGAACATATCCCGGAGCCAGTCAAAGCGGTGAAAGAGTTCTCCCGCATAATAAATAAGGGCGGGACACTAATTATAACCGCTCCCTTTTGTTCCATTACTCACTTCGCCCCATATTATTATGCTAATGGCTACAGCCCTTACTGGTATAAAAAGATACTTTCAGAAAATAATTTTAAAGTAGTTGAGCTAGTTCCCAACGGTAACTATTTTAAATATTTAGCCCAAGAGGTTATTAGAACGCCGGAAGTTGCTCAACAATGTTGTCTGAGACCAAAGAGTATAAGTGTTTTAGAAAAAATAGGCATATTACTCGTCTTAAAAATGTTGAAAGGATTTTCCAAAAAAGATAAAAAATCTAATAAACTACTATGCTTTGGCTATCATGTAAGAGCAGTAAAGATATGATTTTAGTTTTCACAACCACATAAATGCTAGCCGAAATAGATTTGCTTAGCTAGGTCACTGATAGCTTTTTTTACTGCGTCGTCTGATGAATAGCTGGCTTTCCAGCCGAGCGACAAAAGTTTAGTCGGGTCAAGCCTTACTTGAGCCACATCTCCCACCCATCCCCTTTT
>VGKB01000102.1 GCA_016867255.1 Candidatus Moraniibacteriota bacterium | reverse complement strand
ACCATCTTGGGCACAGAAATCACAATGATCCCGTTCATATCGATCAAAGAAGTTCTTCAATAAAAGCGACCTTTGACTCGTACAATGCTTCTTTCTGTCCGATATGTTCAAGAGTTTCCAGCAGGAATAAAACCTGATAGTTAGGGTCTGCTGATATTTGGGTTCTAATCTCTTCGATACTTAATGTCTGATTGCATATCAATTTAACATTATTAAGCGCCAACTGCTCAACCAATGACTGCGCTAAATTTATAAAACACTGGTTTTTATCGATCCCGCAAACGGCCCCAAAATACTTGGCTAGTGAGGGCAAAAATACGCCATCAGCACAACCAAAATCGATCACATTATAACGGTGAAAATATTGCCGGGTAAGCTTGAGGGCAACCTCAAAGTGCCTTGATTTGATGAACGAGGCAAGGCCAGGCCGGAGATAATTGTATTCGGCATAGGTCTTACACCGGGTTTTTGATGCCTGATAATGGTCAACGTCAGCATTTTCGTACATTTTCAGCGGGGGTTTAACAAAATACGTCATTATGTTCTAGTCTCGGCTTTCATTTGCGGCCCAAATAAAAAAGAGCATTAGACAATTTATGTGATGCGCTGTTTTTGACTAAAATACGATCCAGATATTTTACGGGAAACAATAGACATAAAAAAAACGCCTTAATTAGAGCAAAAATCAGTCGATTGCCGGAAAACGAGAATAAGGTGAAATAATCAGAAACATAATTAACTAAAGCCACGCTTGGCCCCTTATAAACCCCAGAGGATTCTTTACTGAACAACTTAAACAGCTCGTCCAACCCGGAAAGGGTATATCGCTGATAATCTCCCGGGTAGCCATGGAAGGGCATGATAAAAGGTGTCATGGAATAAACATAGCCGCCGGGTTTTAAGACCCGGCGAATTTCCCCTACAACCCTTTGGGGGTCCCTAACATGTTCGAGTACCATTTCAATCCAAACTACGTCAAAACTATCGTCAACAAAAGGCAGGTTGTGCGCGTCGCCGACCACATCGGTATTCTCAAAAAGGACGATATCCATATTTACTACTTTTTCCGCTAACCTTCTGTTCCCTGCCCCAACCTCCAGAATCATTTCTTTTTTAAGCAAATCTAGCTTCTTAATTTTCAAAGCGTCAGAAATATTAAGGTCGGAACTTACTATTTTTTTTCCAACATCATAGGCCTTGCAAAAAAGCTCTTCCCGGTTAAATTCGCTTATCATTTGTTTGCCATCTTTAGATTTAGCCGCCAGATCAATTTCTTTTTGGACCTCTTCCGTCAGCATGATGGGAACTTCTTGTTTAATCAAAAATTTTCGTTGGCACGAGCTGCAATGCCAGAGCGTGCCCTGCTCATTAAGAGAAACCCTGGTTTTACAGTTTGGGCAAGCCAGTCTATTTAGTATTTTCTCATTAGTTTTGTTCATTTCACCAAAAGCGAGCCTCGATAGTTAACAATCTTGCGTTTAACCGCAACAGCGAAAGAGATAAAAGGCTTAAACCTGCTTAACGCATAGCAGATTGCCAGCAACCTTGGACTATATCCAAATTTCAGCATTTTATCCCTGAAAGGCCGCCATTCCTTGAGCCCCCTGATACAGGAAGCTACATTTATTATTGAATACCAGAGATGCTCCCGCGTCATAACACTCAAAAAAACCGTCCGGCTTTCAGCATCATCAGAAAAATATTTGTCCG
>VGKB01000101.1 GCA_016867255.1 Candidatus Moraniibacteriota bacterium | reverse complement strand
ACCCAAGCGCCGACAATTTTAATGGTTACTCCCAGCGCGACTCCCAGCACCAGCACCCCCGCCCAATAAGCGACGTTTTTGATGAGATTTTTCATTTTTGTTTAGAAATAAAAGTGTTTAATGTCTTTTGGCGCCTTGTCTTTGGAAGCAAACTCTTTTGTCTTTAAGAGAAAAAAATAGTTTAATTTTTTCCTTCCCTTGTTATTTTTTTATTTTAGAGGAAATCTTTTTTTGCTGCAATGACTTTACGGATTTTTCACGGTTAGGAAGTAACTCTGTTTTTCAAGTTTGCGAAGTCTTGCTAATTCCCTCTTTTGTTCCGGCGAGAGCCGTTTAGCGAATCTATTAAGGGCGGAGAGATCCACTTTCATCACGGAGAAAGGGTTTTTCTTCCACTCGCCAAATAGTTTTACCACTTCCGCCGAGTCATATTTGTAGGTTTCCCGCAGCTGTTTTAGGATGCTGCCTTTTTCGGTAAAAAATTGACCGATTTTTTCCTGCTCCAAATAAGCCGCTAGTTTTTCTCCCAGCTCTCCGATTTCTTTTTCTAGTTTTCTTTTTTCTGCTTTTAACTGAATAAACTGTTGCCCAATCTCTTGTATTTCTTTTTCTTTTGGCTGGGAACCGGGAACTTTGTACTTATGGCTAAACATTGGGCACAGCTTCTGGTAATCGCACCAGTCGCAGAGAGCGTTTATTTTGGGGTCAAACCGATTATTGGCGTGCGCCTTTTCCAGCCGTTCAATATCTTCCAGAATATTTGATTCAATGCTACTAAGATCTTTGGAAGTGCGGGTGGTGGAGAGCTTGAGGCCATGGCGCAGGTAAAATAAAGTTAAGTTGATTTTGTCGGTGTCTTTAACTCGGCTAAACAAAGAAGGCCACTGGTGGATAAAAGCTTTAAGGTAAATACTAAGCTGTAAATCTTGGTCGATTTTTTCTTGGGGCGGCACTTTGCGGTCGGTTTTATAGTCAATGATTTCAAAACCCGTAGCGGTGCGGTCAATGCGGTCAATGAATCCGCCTAGAGTGTGTTTTTTAATAGGGATAATAAAGCGGTGTTCCAAGGCGATGGTTTGATGGCGCTCTTCTTCACTTAAGGTTTGATAATATTTTTGGATAATCCCGACGCCTTCCCGGAAATAATTTTGGGATTCTTCGGCGGGAAAATTCTCCGCTTTCCAGTTTTTGCTGAAATAATCCAGGGCTTTCTCCGCGTCGGGAAATCCTTGAAGGCCCGGGCTGTGGATGAATTTTAACGTAGCGTGAACCAGTGACCCAAACAGTTGCGCCGGCTTTTTAGGCGTTTTGATTTTGTCAATTGCCTGGAACTTATACTTAAGCGGGCAGGTAAGGAAAGTATTAAGGGCGGAGTAGGAAGTATGCATTTTACTTGAAAAGTGAAACTTAAAACTTGAAACTTGGGATCAGTGAGCGCAAATTTCAAGTTTTATGACTTACAAAGTCTGAGATAAAGACGCTTAGAGCCGCGGTGGTGGGAATTGCCAGAATCAGCCCCAGCGCTCCGGCTAGTTGCGCCCCGATGAGCATGGCGATGATCACCGCCACCGGGTTTAATCCTACCGCTTGCTTCATCACGAGCGGCACGATAAGATGATTTTCCGCTTGCTGAATTACAATGTACATTATGAGAACAAACAGTCCTAATAAAGGACTAACGCTCAACGCCACGAGGATCCCGGCCACCGAAGAGAGTATTGGCCCAATGTAGGGCACCACCTCAAAAGCGGCGGCCAGAAGCGCCAAAAGCAAGGCGTAGGGGACGCCGAGCAAGGTAAGGCCGACATACACGAGCGCTCCCACGATAATATTGAGAAGCATTTGGCCTAAAAGCCAGTGGCCCATTTTTTTTT
>VGKB01000100.1 GCA_016867255.1 Candidatus Moraniibacteriota bacterium | reverse complement strand
GTCATTTTGGTTGAGCCAATATCGCGGGACCGAACGATCTTCTACTCCCGTGACGCGGGCGAACGCCTAAAGTTAAAAAATATTTCCCAATGGAAAACGGAATGGGTCTTTATTTCTTCCCTAGCCAGAGATTGGAAAAATAAGCTGGGTCAAATCTTAAAACTGCGCAGAGAAAGAGGGATAAAAATCGCCTGGAACCCCGGCGGCGCCCAAATCAAATCCGGCGTTCAATTTCTTAAGCCACTACTGCAAGAAACAACCCTGCTCTTTCTCAATTGGGATGAAGCGCTTGAATTGGCTCTTTCCGACAAATCCTTCAAAGCAAGCTACGCCTCAAAAAAACCTAGTAAAAAAGCAGTAATTAAATTTCTACACGGGACCGGCGTCCAAGTACCCACCATCACCTTGGGAAAAAGGGGATCACTAGCCACTAACGGTTACCATTTTTACAAAGCTCCGGCGCTTACCCCCAAGCGGGTGGAGCTGACAGGGGCAGGAGATGCTTATTGCAGCGGATTTTTGGCCTCCTGGATCCAAGAGCCGGACAATATTCGCAGGGCTATGGGCTGGGGCATGGCTAACGCCGGATCGGTGGTCTTATATTTCGGCGCCCAAAAGGGACTTCTGGACGAGAACCAGATTAAACGCAAAGCCAACGAGAAAATTTTGGAGGTGGTTATTGAGGAAAACCGATTATAAAGTGCAAAGTGACAAATAACAAAACAAAAATAAGCTCCAAAGAACAAATTACAAAGCGCAAATAAGTCCTAAACCTCTGTACCTTTCAAAAGATCATTTTCCCCAAGCTGCATGTTTTTAGCCCAGCCGCGTTTGCCTCGTCCACGTCAATATGCGCGATGAGCTTAAAGCCGGGTTGAACGCGGACCACTAATTTGTGGAAAGTGGCTTGGCGGCTGTCTCCGCAAATCAGCGAGACCTCGCCATCCGGCTTGAGATTATGTTTTTGAGCGTCTTCCGGCGCGGCGTGCAGATGCCTTTTAGCGATGATCATTCCCTCTTTTTTCACTACCGCGCCGGATGGTCCGATAATTTTAAATCCCGGTGTGCCTTCAATCTCTCCTGAGGTTCTTACCGGCAAATCCATTTTTAACCTGTGGGCATCCGAAAAGGTCAGCTCTAGCTGGGTGTTTGGTCGCGGCGGCCCTATCACTCTCACCCCTCTTATTTCCTGTTCGTTTGCTTCAATGTCCACTGTTTCTTCAGCGGCAAAATCCTGCCCCTGAGACAGTTTTTTTTGCCGCTTCAATTGATGCTTTTTGCCAAATAAAGCATCTAAATCGCCAGTTGAGAGATGAATGTGCCGCGCTGAAATCTCCACCGGCACCGTAATTTCTTTCTGCTCCATTTTATTTTTTTACGTAAGAACAGGACAGTGTCCTGTTCCTACTATACAAAATTATTTTGAAATTACGAATTACTATGATAGCTTACACCGATAGTCAACAAAATGTTATCGAAAGGAGGCAGCGATGAAAAGCGTAGACGGTAAAAAAATCATTGAGAAGTTCCTTCCAGAAGACATGTGGCTTGGGGCGGAAAAGATCTACCAACAGATTGATAATATAGAAAGCCTCTCGACCATCCTTTATGCTCTCTCCTTTTTGGGGGCAATGTTCTTAGGAATTTTTGCCACTGGGGCACTGGATATGTCTTTCCCCAAATGGACTTGGCTGTTTGTTTCTCCTGAGCATCCGCATTCTCAAATCTTGACACGAGTTTTTCTTCCAATAATCCCCTTTCTTTTTACAATCGCCGCAGTATTCTTCCCTCTAGCTCTGATAATGATCCCCCGGCAAGTTGAAAGAAGAAAAACTCGATTAGGCCGGAGTCTGCGTAATGATCGCATTCTCAACCAAGTT
>VGKB01000099.1 GCA_016867255.1 Candidatus Moraniibacteriota bacterium | reverse complement strand
ATATCTGGCTAAGCTTTCTTAGCTTGTTCCATTAAACTTTCTACCGCGACGGCTTGAAAGGCGCAAGCAAGATCAGCTTTCTGCCTCCGGGTAAGCGGAATATTAAGGTCCGGTTTGGGAATGCGGCTAAAAATATCTTTGATGTTCTTCTTATTTCCCGCCAGTTTCAGAGCTTTGTACAAAACTGCGGTCTTTAGCCCGGAGAAGCTGAAGTTAAGGTCTCGGCTGTTTTTCAGGGGCACGGGGAATTCAAAATCCGGACAACCTCTTTGAGCTATTTTGCTCAACTGCGGTCCTCCGGGGTAGCCTAACCCCAAAATGCGGGCGACTTTGTCAAACGCTTCACCGGCAGCGTCATCTAACGTTTCGCCAAGAACCTTATATTCAAGATGTTTTTTTACCATAACTAACATAGTGTGGCCGCCAGAGATGAGTAGTGCTAACATTGGGAAGGGTTTATCCCGAAAAGAGAAAGTTCGAGGCAGGGCTTTTACCCATGAAGTGTAGAGGTGGGCTTCCATATGGTTGATAGGGATGAGCGGCTTTCTCCAAATGTAAGCTAAGGATTTGGCGAAGTTTACGCCCATCAGGAGTGACGGGATAAGTCCCGGCCCCTGAGTTACTCCAACCAAATCTATTTTTCTTGCCAAGTAGACAGAATTCCCAAAACCGGCCTCTCTGATGGCAGCGTCCAGCACCGGCACCAGATTTTTAAGATGCTCCCGGGCCGCCAGATTCGGCACTACTCCGCCCCATTTGGCGTGCAGTTTGATTTGAGAAGAAACAACGTGCGAAAGCAGCTTGATTTTCTGATTGGCTATCTTTCCAATAGCGATAGAAGTTTCGTCGCAGGAAGTTTCGATAGTAAGTATGAGCATAATGGATAATGGATAATGGAAAACGGAAAAACAAAACAGGAAAAAATTCATTCTCCATTTTCAATTCTCGATTTTCCATTCTCCATTATTTATTCGCCTATCCTCCCAGTAGTGAACTTAAACCTCCCGCGTTTTCCATCATTTTTTTCTGCACCGAGCGCACAGCGCGATTTACGGCTTTGCGGACGTATTTGGGAAGCTTTGGATAAGTCTGGTCGGCAATTTCCACCTTGGTAACCTCCATCGCTCCGTTCATGGTAACCTTCACGCCTTCGTATTCCTCGGTTACCGTTATTTCTTCCATCTGCTTTTTGATTCTCCGGAGCCGTTTTAGTTCTTTGAGTTGGCCAAGCATTATTTTTAGATTAATGATTAAATTGCTTGCGTTATATAAATAAGTTGCCATTAAATTAACCTGAGGGCAAGAAATGTTAAATGTAGAAGAAAAATTTATGCCAAGAATTAAAGTCGCTCTAGCTCCCATGGCCGGAGTCACCGACAGCGCTTTCCGCCTGATGAACAAATTGGGCGGCGCGGATCTGGTTTATTCGGAGATGGCACACGTGAATGCTATCAGCCATAACAGCGAAAAGGTTTTGGCAATGCTCAAGGCCAGTCCCTATGAATTTCCCTATGTAGTCCAACTTTTTGGCAAGGATCCCAAATATTTTGCCCAGGCGGCGAAAATTATTAGTGAACGGGGAACACCTGTAATGCGCTACAAGCCATTCGGCAAGGGACAAATAGAATTCATTGAGAGACTGCTTGGCCAACTTACAGTTTACGGCTTACGGTTTACGGCTTTCTACTCTCGTTTTCTCAACTTTCAAAATAAATCTAAAACTGGGAACCGGGAACTAGGAACTAGGAACTGGAAACTGGGAACTAAGTATTGCATCCCTTCAGGCCTGGACATCAACCTTGGCTGTCCCGCCAGAAAAGTCTTCGGCCACGGTGGCGGCGCGGCGCTTTGGAAAGACCTAAAAAACGTGCGGGCAATTTTGGAA
>VGKB01000098.1 GCA_016867255.1 Candidatus Moraniibacteriota bacterium | reverse complement strand
TTTCAATGTTTTTCCCGTGCGTCGCAACTTTCGCAATCATGCTTAAAGAGCTGGGGTGGAAGGATATGCTCAAGGCCACCGGCATTATGATTATTGCTTCTTTGACGGTTGGGGGATTAGTCAATTTTCTGACTTTCGCGCTCGCCTCGAAATAGGGTCTACGGATCCGTTGTTTCCGGAGCTGTTTCCCGGGGGCGGAAATCTGAATAAAAAAACGAATGGTTCAAGCTGGAAAAACTAATTCCCTGGGAATCATTAGAAAGGATTTACGGGGGGCTATTTTTCTCTGACAATCTGGCGTCCTTTCCTGGACGCCAGATTATGGCGCTGTAAAATATCAAGATTTGCCCCGATATTTATCAAAAGCCGATATGGGGCTCGTTCTTAGCGCATATTCGAAATTAAGGAAATATAGTTGCCCGATTAAAATATTTGAATATGCTGCTGTTGGATTGCCGGTGTTGGGAACCAATTATCGGCAGTTAACTCAAAAATCCTCTTTAAATTCATGTCCATCAAGATAGGTATGCTTAAGGTATAAATAAATAGAGTCTGCTGAAAAAGGATGAACGAAGTTTTAATCGTCGTGAAAAAGAGATATAATTTAATGACGAAAGGAATAAATGCACGGTTTTAACGGTTACAGGCAAAAAAAGCGTGCATTTTGGGGTGGAAAATGTATCAAGCGACAAATCGAGCGACCGAGCCACTTTTTCCGGAATTATTTCCCTGGAGCGGGAAATTAAACGAAGATAACGAATGGATAAAGCTGGAGAAAATAATACCCTGGGAAGTGCTGGAAGGGATTTATAGCCGATATTTCTCATTGAGTAAAGGCAGGCCAGCAAAAGATGGTCGACTAATAATCGGGCTGTTGATCGTCAAACATAAAAAGGGCATAAGCGATCGTCGGCTGGTTGAGGAGTTACTGGAAAACATTTATCTACAGTATTTTTGTGGTTTCCGTCGGTTAGCGGAGAAAAAGACTCTGCATGCCAGCAGTTTAACCAAGATAAGAAAAAGATTGGGCAAGGAATTTTTTGCCAAATTTGAAATGGAGATTATCAGCAAATTGTTGAAGGAGAAGATAATCAAGCCAAGGGGGCTTATGGTGGACGCGACCGTTGTGTCGGCGAACATCAATTATCCGACCGATCATAAGCTGATTAATAAAGCGCGGGAATGGGCTTGCAAGACGATTTCTAATCTCCGAAAGATCATCGGGCTGAAAAAGCCTATCCGAACTTACAAGCGAGTGGCTCGTAAGGTTTTTCTTAACTTTCAAAAGAAACGTCGGAAAACCAGAGCCGTTATTGAGGTCACAAGAAATAAATTGCTACGTTTTCTGAGGCGGAATCTTGGCCAGTTAGCAGGACTGCTCAAAGATGTTCCGCTTGATCTGGCGCATAAGTTGCAATTTAAGTATGAGACAGCTATAACGATTTATGAACAGCAAAAACATATGGCCGAAGAAAAAGTTAGACACGTTAAAGACCGCGTGGTTAGTTTTCATCTGCCGCACATTAGACCGATAGTGCGAGGCAAAGATGGCAAGGACGTGGAATTTGGTCCCAAAGCAGTCTTAAGCTGGGTTAATGGTTTTGGTTTTTTAGATAAGTTTTCTTTTGAGGTCTTTAATGAGGCTGGATTTTTATCGGACTCTTTGCGGGCTTACAAAGAGCGATTTGCGGCTTTACCGCCTGATGTTACTGCCGATCAGCTTTATGGCACGCGTTGGAACCGTAAATTATTAGGGAAGATAAATATTGGCAGCGCTTTCAAATCATTGGGTCGAAAAGCAAAAGATGATTTAAGACAAGTTGCTTGGGTTAAAAGGAAACAGCGAGACAGAAATATGATGGAAGGCATAATTGGCAACGCGAAAGAACATTACGGCTTGAACCAAATACTTTACAGGATTAAAGATGGGGAAGAAATCTGGACGAGATT
>VGKB01000097.1 GCA_016867255.1 Candidatus Moraniibacteriota bacterium | reverse complement strand
CTCCGCGGGCGTATACCCACGGCAGCCGAAGCCGTTTCCGCCAAGCGGCGCGATCCGCCGGATCGCGCCGCTTGTCCTGTGTGGCGGAGAGCAAGATAATTCTTCTCCAAGGGGACAACTCCTTCTTCCGTAAAAGGGAAAAGCGAGCCATTGTCCAGGATTGGATGGAAAGACAAAACAACCGGAATGTAGCCAATTATTATTTAGGATCGGATTTGCGGGAGGAAGCAAAAGCCAAAATTTTACGGGCGGTTGGTGCTACTTCCTTGTTTTACGAGAAGGAGCTCGTGGTGATCACTCTGGGGCCGGAGAGGTCATTGGAATGGGAAAAGTTTTTAGCCGGGCTTCTGGATAAGTTGCCTCAAAACATCAGCTTAATCATTGAGGCAAGCTACCGTTTACTCCGGTCAAGCCCTTTAGCTAAAAAGGTTCAAAGGATAGCCGGGTGCCGGATGATGAATTTTGAAATGCCCCCAAAGAAAGACCGGGCGGCTTTTACCGCGGCGGTAAGAAGTTGGATTAGGGAAAATAAATTAAACCTGGATGAAGCGGCAATTAGTCAGCTTATTGGTTCCAGCCGGCAAGATTTCTGGTTTGCCTTTACCGCGCTTGCCCAAGCGCTTGTTTTGCAAAAAGCCCTTCCGGGAGGAAATCTTTCCCAAGAGGCGCTTGAGTTATGGGATTTAAGCGAGGAGAGAAATATTTTTTGGCTTTTTGACGCCATCGGCCGGGGAGAAAAAGCAAGGGCTCTTAGCTTGCTCTATGAATTAAATTTTCAAAAAAACTTGCGTTCCGGAGAGGATGTCAAGGCGGTTTTGGGCTTTGCCTCTCTTATGGCCAGACAATTGCGGCAGATTATTGCGGTGAAGGGAGGGATTAGCCGGGGAGACGCTCAAAGAGAATGGCAAATACCACCATTTGCTTTTGGTAAATTGTGCCATCAGGCGTCCTTCTTTAAGCTTTCTTTTCTGAGAGAGGCATTTTTGCGGCTGATAAAACTTCAACAAAACGCCAAAAGGGGACTTTACAGTCCCCTTTGGCTCTTGGATTTTTTTGTTCTCTACCTTATTTCCCATCGCGAAACCCATTCAGACGTTTCTTGATTAAAATCACTATTTCGTGCTGGCAATCGGTCTAAAATATTTGTTTACATCGCTTATCCATTTGCCGGCATTACCGTCCTTGGCGCAAGCGCTGCCACACTTCCAGACTACAAGTTCCGCGGGCGTATTGCGCCCGTTAGCCACCAGCTTGTCAATGCGGTTGCCTACCGCTTCCACGGCCGCTTCGGCGGAAGGGAAACAGCTATGCCCCGCGACAAACGGAAATTTTCGGTCCTTGAATCCCCAATAGTTAAAGCAATCGCCATTTTTCCCTCGGGGAGAGACTTTGCCCCAATTACTTTCTTTCTTGGCAATGGAAACAAGAAAAGCGGCAGTTACGGGATCACGTTTTGCAATGTAAGGCAGCATTTTGGCGATTGGATAGCCGGCTACCATTTTTTCCATTATTTCCAGCTGTTTTTCGGAAACCATTTTTCCATTCTCCGGTTTTTCGTTTTCCTGCTTGTCCGTAACGGTTATGCGGCTTTCAATTTCGGCATTCTTCTCCTTTACCACTACAACACCGTCAGTTTGGCTGTCAGGCGTTTCGGAAACCTGCAGAGAACTATTATTTATGGAATCGGGCTTGATTTTTGTGTTTGTTTTGGGCTCAACGTTCGTATTAACGATCATACTGGCGGTCAAAGGGACCGCGACAAGGAATTTCGCAATACGGTTACCCATAACAATTTATTAAAAATCTGCCCTCCCCTAAACCAAAATTTATTCTGGTTCGGGGCAGAGCCCAAACTAAAAAAGACTGGCAAAACTGCCAATCTCCAATAACTAGCCAATAATACTAATGTATATGGTTTTGTCAAGATGAGTGTCGCACAATATAGATAAATGAGAAGAAGAAAAAATTATGTTATCATACAACTCCGTGA
>VGKB01000096.1 GCA_016867255.1 Candidatus Moraniibacteriota bacterium | reverse complement strand
TGGCAAGAAAACCTAGAACAAATCCCCGACGAATGGCTGATTTAAAACCACCTAATTTTGACAAACTCAAATATTTTAAATGCAAAAAGACGTTTTGAAACTCAACGTAGCTTTGGCGCACGACTTCCTAATTTATCTCGGCGGAGCAGAAAGAGTTTTGCAAACCGTTGCCCGGCTATTTCCCCGGGCACCAATTTACACGCTTCTAAAGAACAAAAAGACTATTCGGTCTTTAAAAATGGAAGAAAGAGACATTATTCCTTCCTTTCTCAATCGGGCCCATTCTATCGTCCCGCACCGGTGGCTGCTGCCCTTTTACCCTCTGGCGGCAGAATCAATTGATCTGCGGAATTTTGACTTGGTTATTTCTTCCACTTCATCTTTTATGAAGGGGGTTATCGTAAAACCGCGCACTTTCCATGTCTGCTACTGCCACGCCCCCACTCGCTACCTTTGGGATTTGAACGAAAAATACCTGGATGAAGCCCTTTCGGGCAAACTACTAAAAACCCCCAAAGGCATACTGGTGAAGGCCCTTCTCAACTACTTGCGTATGTGGGATCATTCAGCCGCCCGAAGAGTAGACCTTTTTATTGCCAACTCTCAATTCACCGCCAAGCGGATAAAAAAATATTACCAGCGCAAATCTCTGGTAGTCTATCCACCGGTAGCAGTAGAAAATTTCTCCCCGAATATTGACGAAGGGAGATATTTTCTGGTCGTTTCCCGCCTCTCTTCTTACAAAAAAATTGACTTAGTGGTTGAGGCTTTTAACCGTTTAAAATGGCCTCTTATTATCGCGGGCGCCGGCAGTGAAAAAAACCGGCTGCGCAAAATAGCCGGCCCCAATATCCGCTTCGTTGGTTTTGTAAAAGAAAAAAAACTGCCAAAATTATATGCGGGAGCTAAAGCTTTTGTCTTCCCCGGTGAAGATGATTTTGGTATTACCATGGTAGAGGCGATGGCCAGTGGAAAACCGGTTTTGGCCCTTCGCTCCGGAGGAGCTTTGGAAATAGTAGAGGAAGGCAAGACGGGAGAATTTTTTGACGCCCCGGAAGTGGAAATTTTAGCCGACGGCCTACGCCGAATCGCCGAGAACAAAAAAAGTTACTCTCCGGAATATATCCGATTGCGGGCAGAAAGATTTTCGGCAGAGAATTTCAGTAAAAATTTTATGGAAGTGATAAAAAAAGCAATCGGCAAAGCTAATCCAAAATTTAACCCTTGCAAATTAAAAATTTCAAATTAACTTATGTTCACTCGCCGCATTGGCATAGATCTAGGCACTTCCAACACTATCGTAACCGTCCCCAAAAGGGGCATCGTAACCAGTGAGCCTTCGGTGGTGGCTATTTCACTGGATGAGAACAAAATCCTTGCCGTTGGCCAAGCCGCCAAAGAAATGTTGGGTAAAACCCCCGACATGATTCGCGCCGCCTGTCCCTTAAAGGACGGGGTGATCGCTGACTTTAGGGTAACGGAAGCGCTGCTTTTTTATTTTATCCAGAAAGCCGGAGGAATGCTGCGCATCTTTCGTCCGGAAACCTTGATCTCTATCCCCGCGGGGATCACTTCAACTGAACGAAGAGCAGTAATTGACGCCGCTTTAGAGGCCGGGGCAAAAACGGCCTATCTTGTTAAAAAGCCGGTATTAGCAGCGATTGGGGCCGGCGTTCCCATCAACTCCCCGGCCGGAAATATTATTGTTGATATCGGAGGGGGAACGGCCGAAATCGCCGTAATTTCTTTGGGAGGAATCGTATCGGCCCATTCAGCCAGAGTAGGCGGTAATAAAATGGACGAGGCCATTATTGACTATGTCCGGAAAAAATATATGCTGGCCATCGGCACGCAAACCGCCGAAAGAACCAAGATAAAACTAGGCAGCGCCACTTTGCAAAGCAAGGAGGAAGAAATGGAAATCCGGGGCCGCGACTTAAGCACCGGACTGCCTAAAATAATCAAGATCCACAGCAATGAAATCACGGAAGC
>VGKB01000095.1 GCA_016867255.1 Candidatus Moraniibacteriota bacterium | reverse complement strand
ACAGGAGAGTATAATTTACGGGCGTTTTTTTGGTTAAAAACCAAAGAAGGTCATAAAAATCGCGCCCTTTTGCATATTTTCTGAACAAGACCGCATGGAGTTTTAATGCGAACAAGGAATCCAACTTGAAGCTTTGCACTTTGAAAAGGAAATTTTTATTTATCAAAGAGATATCCGTTTCGTATCCTTCCGGGGGGTTAGAATCGATTTCCAATTTAATAAATAGTTTCTCTTTTTTATTCTGGGAGAGACCCATTTCATACAACAATCCTTTAAAGCGGATAAATTCGCTCATGAGAGTCTTGCCCCTTCCCTTTGTTTCCTCTATGCTATAGCCGCTTAAGTCAAGCTCATTTTTAACTGTCTTTAATAATTCGGAAAAGACAAATCCCTTATCATTGATTAATGAAAAATCCAGATCTTCCGAAAAACGCCTTAAATCATATATAATTCTCATAGCCGTTCCGCCAACAAACGCAAGATTTTTAAAGTAGCCGTTCCTATCTATAATTTGCAAAATAAATTCCTGCAAATATTCCCTGGAAAAATTATATTTTTCTTCTTTCGAACCAAATTCAACAAGTTTTTTTATTAATATGTCCTTCATTTAATGTTTTCCAAGATGGCATCCAGTTTTTTTACTTTAAACCTGCCGGCGTAAGACAATAATTTTTTCTTATTTAATAAAGCCGTATTTTGGAGGCGCAAAGAGCCCGAAAAATATTGTTTATCCGAAGGATGGATGCTTCCCATATTCAAATATAAGTAATCGAGAAGCGCTTTTTCAGGATCGGCCATAAAATACGGGAAACCATTGTCGTCTTTCTTTGGGATAAAGCCAAAAAACAACGAGGGTTTCAAATGCCTGTAAATAAAACCGCCCTCCGGATTATTGAATTCTTTTGTTTTTCGGGTTGTAATAGAAATTATTGCGTTGGTTTTTTCGGGAATCATTTTATAGTGGCTCAATGCCGTTTCAAGGCTTATATACGAAGGCTGATAGATATTTGCGGCCGCGACTTCTCTTGAAAGATTTACTTGCCGCTCCTCCCGCCCTAGCACATACAAGCCCCTTCGCAGTTCGACAAGCAAGCCCGACTTCTTCCACCTTGTAAGCTGGTTCCTCATTGATTCTGGCGACAACGAAAAGATATCGGCTAAATCGCTGCCGAAAAAAGGCATCTTCCTGGTTTTATCTTTAAATTCCCTAAAATTCATTGTTTCTCATTATCATCATTTATGATGATTTAAGGAAATATTACAACGCAAAAATAAAGTTGTCAACATCGATTTTTAACTGCGGCGGGACAATCCTTCAAGCTCTTCCAAACTCAACGTTTTCGCCCGCCTTTTGGGAACGATTCCAAGTTTTTCCTGCCAGTAAAAATTGCGGCAAAAAACCGCAGCCATGTCTAGTAAAGTCTGCTAAAAATACCGTGAAAGCAAATAAATTCCCACATCAAAACCCACCCCGTTCGAGCGGGGCTCAAAAAGTCATCCTGACGGCTGTTCCCTTTCCCACCTGGCTTTCAACTTTGATTTCTCCGCCATGTTCGCGCACAATGCGGTAAACAATCGACAGGCCAAGTCTGGTTCCTTCGTGGCGGGAGGAAAAGAACGGATCAAATATCTTCTCGCGCAGATCTTCGGGGATTCCCTTGCCCGTATCAGACACCTCAACCACAATCCTTTCATTTTCCACGCGGGTGCGCAGAACGATTTCCCCGCCGTCCGGCATTGCTTCGACCGCGTTTTGGAGCAGATTGATAAAAACTTCCTGCAGTTCTTCTTTGTCCCCCTGGATTTTCTTGATCGGCTCCAAATTCTTCTTAATAACTGTTTTCCCCGCATTAAAAAGCGGAAGCGTAGTTTCGATCACATCATTAATATTGACGGGAGATTTTTGGCGGGGTTTTTCTTTTGCTAGGCCGAGCATCCGCATTACAATTGATTCGATCCGGTCAACATTGCCGACGACTATTTTTTGAACATCTTCA
>VGKB01000094.1 GCA_016867255.1 Candidatus Moraniibacteriota bacterium | reverse complement strand
AATGTAAAAATTATTTAGAACCCGTGGTTATTCGAAAATATCCGGTCATACGGCAAATTAAAGATAGGTTGACGAGGTTGGGGTGCGGATACGCGCAGATGTCGGGGAGCGGTCCCTCGGTATTTGGGGAAGTGAAAGGTAAACCGCAAGGCGAAAGGGTTTTGGCGGAAATCAAACAAAAATATCCGCGCGGTTTTCTGGTTGAGTCTTGTGAAAAAGGAGTTGAGATGGAAGGATGAAAAAATATTTATGGGTCATCTCCCTATCGAGTGGGTAAAAAAACGGGGTCTCATCACGAGGGATATCCCAAGAGTTCAGAAGGTTAGAGGCAAGATTTTAGAGCCAATAATTTTTGGGCGCGAAAATATGGAGGTGTGGACCGCTGGATGTAAACGAAATTGCGTTACATCAATTATAATTCCGAATAATAGTGTCCAGGATAAATTAATTGCACTCCTATTATCATATCCCAGATTATCTTGCTTTCAATATCATGTAGAATCCGCGAGGTTGTGGGGAAACTTAGATAATCAAAGACAGCAAGAGATTAAAAAAGCATTGAGCCCAGAAATGGAAGCCAACCTAAAATATGCATTAGAAGACTAAGATAGAATAAGCAAGTAAAAACTGATTTTGCTTTTGTGGCGATAGGGGGGAGACTGAGACGCGTGGAGGCGGAAACACAGCGTCATAGCGACAAAGCGACAAAAATAACCATTTCTAATGATATAAAATTTGGTATAATACTTATGTGAGAATTGAATTGCTTCCGCATGCAGAATCTCAGCTTTTTGAAAGAGGATTGACTTTAAATAATGTTAAAGCAACCTTAGAAAATCCTGATCAGGTGATTTGCGGAAATTCAAAAGAGATAAAAATTGCGCAAAAAATATGCAAGAACAAAGGCAAAAAGTTTCTTTATCGTGTTGTTTTTATTGAGCAAGATGACAAATATAAAGTTGTCACGGTCTATCGCACGTCAAAAATAAAGAAATATCTAAAGGAGGATTGAAAATGAAAGTTAATTATGATGAAAAATCGGATGCCATGTATATTCGTTTTAGCGATGCGGATTATTATGAGAGCGATGAAGTGAAAGATGGGATTGTTTTCGATTATGATAAAAAAGGCAAAGTTATTGCGATTGAAATACTTAATGCGTCAGAAAATCTGCCTGCGCCGAAATCCTCTTTTTACAACATTTCTTTGGAATTGTTAAAACCGCATATTAAGCTTGCAAAAAAATAATCTGGCTATGCGTTTTACGCTAGGAGAGGGATTTTATTTGTTGGACGCCCGATGACCAGACTTTTACATTTGGGAGTGATGAAAAAGTAGGGGAAAAAGCTGTCAGTTTTGGGAATTGGTAAGGTTAGAGGACAATCAGCGTTTTTTTGATCTCATTTTCTTGCCTGTTCAATCAATTTTCCCGCATTTGGACACACCACACCCTTGTTTTTCTATGCTGATGAAAAAGCCCATTTTTTCATGTTCCAGCTCAGAGCAGTAAGAGTCGCCGCGAGATAATTCCTTTCACGAAAAACCGCAAAAGTGGTGGCGTCGGGAGATTGCTCTTCCCATTTGAGCCCGGTAAATTTCCTGAAGCTAATCCGATCATTCAGCGCTTCTTCCAAATCCCGATCACTCAAACCATACCATTGCGCCAGGAGAAGCGCTTTGAAAATGATGAGCGGATACCAGGCGGGGCGGCCATTGGCTTCGTCGTATAACTTCTCAAATCGATAACCGAATTTAATCCAATTAACTTTTTCAGATACTTTTTTCAGCCAGTGTTTATCCCAATTCTTTTCTGTGTGTGAAAGCCAGACGTCCGCGAAGCTTGCCGAAGCATTTGTATCTTTTTTGAGCATAAGACAACACCTCCATAATGTGTTGTCTTATTTTCTCATATTGGAGCAGCTTGCGGGAGAGGGAAAAAGAAACCGCGACTTTCCGCCGGAGGCGGACAGGTTCCTTTTTTAGGGGTTTTTCAGCAGTCCCAGATTTCACTTGATT
>VGKB01000093.1 GCA_016867255.1 Candidatus Moraniibacteriota bacterium | reverse complement strand
CCATTCAAAAACTGTTCCAACTCTTTGGCAGGCGATAAATGATGCAAGTAAATCATAAAATACAAAGCCTTGATTCTTTAGCAAAAAAAATAACGGAATTAAGATCTGAAGAAAAAAAAATTGTCCACTGCCACGGTTGTTTTGACCTGATGCACCCGGGGCATATAAAGTATTTTCAGGCGGCAAAGCAGATGGGAGATGTCTTGGTGGTGACGATTACTCCGGATCAATACGTTGACAAAGGCGCTGGTCGACCGGTGTTTAACCAGGAATTGAGGGTGGAGAGCATTGCCGCATTAGAATGCGTTGATTTTGTGGCCATAAATAAATGGCCAACCGCTGAAGAGACGCTTCGTTTATTGAGGCCTGACATCTATGTTAAAGGACAGGAATTCGAAACGTTGGAAGATAAAACAGGCAAGATCCAAAAAGAAGCCGCTATCGTCAAGGAAATTGGGGCTGAATTGCGTTTTACGCGTGAAATAGTGTTCTCTTCCACAAAACTGATTAATCAGCATATTAACCCTAGGGCGACTTAACATGGAAAATAAAATATTATCATTTGATGATTTGGTTAATAAAACTAAAGAGTTGAAAAAACAAGGCAAAACTATCGTTCAAAGCCATGGCGTCTATGACATTATCCACCCCGGGATTGTCCAGCATTTAAGATTGGCTAAAGAGCAAGGGGATGTTTTGATAGTGACGGTTATAAAGGATAAAGATGTGCGTTTGGGGCCGGGACGCCCTCTTTTTAACGAGACATTACGGATAGAGAACGTGGGAGCGTTACAGCCGGTTGATTATGTTTCGTTGGTGGATGAGGGGGTTCCGTTTGAAAGCGTGCGATTGCTCGAACCGGATGTTTTGGCAAAAGGAAAGGCGGTCAGGGAGCGGGATCGGGCTGTTCACGGGAAGATGTTTGAGGAAGAAAAGGAATATAATTTTGGAAAAACCAGGATTCTTGAAACCGACGGCTTCACTTTCCACACACAGCAATTGATCAATAATTTTCTGGCTGTTTTTCCGGAAGAAACCAAAGAATACATAAAACAATTTGCCAACAAGCACTCTTTTAAGTTTGTTTCCGAACAATTAAATAAATTAAAAGATCTCAAGGTGTTATTGATTGGAGATGGAATTATAGATGAGTATCATTACTGTGATGCCATGGGGCGCGCTTCAAAGGCTCATTTGGTGGTTAATCGATACTTGCACCATGAAATCTTCGCGGGCGGGGCGTTCGCTATTGCCAACCATCTATCGGGCGTATGCGATCGTATTCATCTTGTTGCCTTATTGGGCAAGAATGATTCCAGGGAGGATTTTGTCGCTAAAAATCTCAGGAGCAATATTAAGACAAAATACTTTTATCGCGAAGATATCCCTACAATTATTAAAAAGCGTTATCTGAATCATTATTCCAACCAAAAATTGTTTGAAGTTAATTATCTGGACGACCAATATATTACAAGAGAAGATGAACAGGAAATAATAAAATATCTTAAAAAAGAAATTCCGAAATATGATGTTATTCTAATTTCGGATTTTGGCCATGGGTTTATTACGGATCGAATTATTAAATTAATTGCTCGTCGGGCCGGTAAATTTGCGGTTAATACCCAGACCAACGCGGCTAATGCCGGCTATAATTTGATTACCAAATATAAAAATCCATACTATATTTGCCTTGACGAGGGAGAGCTTCGTTTGGCGGCGCAGGAAAAACATAAATCGATTGAAGAAGTGGCGGCGAAGATTAAAAGACGGGTGAAGGCCAAGAATTTAATTGTGACTTTGGGGAAAAAGGGGTCTTTGGGTATTGGTAGCAACGGAGCTGTAAACCAAACACCAATATTTTCGACTAAAGTTATTGATACAATTGGCGCAGGCGACGCTTTTTTTGCCTATACTGCTCCTTGTTTTGCGGTTGGAATGCCGTTAGATCTGGCTTCTTTTATTGGCAATGTGGTAGGGACACTGGCGGTTCAAATCGTCGGCAATAAAAAACCGGTGGAA
>VGKB01000092.1 GCA_016867255.1 Candidatus Moraniibacteriota bacterium | reverse complement strand
TGTGCCGGTATTTGTGGACGTTGAACTTCCTTCTTACAACGTGGGAGCCGCGGATCTGGAAAAGGCAGTCAGCAAAAAGACCCGGGCGGTCATTTTAGCGCATACTTTGGGGAACCCTTTTAATATCAACGCGGTTAAGAAATTCTGCCGCGCGCAGGGTTTGTGGTTGATCGAAGATAATTGTGATTCTTTGGGATCAAAATATCAGGGGAAATTTACCGGAAGCTTTGGCGATATTGCGACCTGCAGTTTTTATCCGCCGCACCACATGAGTTGTTCAAAAAATACGCCAATTCCATATCTCAATGAAGAAGGCAAATGGCATTTGGATAAAATAGAAAATATTTTTTCGCTTTATGCGACAAAGCCGGAAAAAATTAAAATTTTATCGTTTGATCAAAATAATAAAGTGGGATGGACAATTCCGGCTTCTATTTTAAGACATAAGCTTGGACAAAAGAGAATGATTAAGATTACTTGTCAGCATGGAAGGGAAGTTGAGGTTACCGAAGATCACAGTGTTTTTGTTATTGATAAAAAATCCGTCCAAATAGTTCCCCAGCAAGCAAGTTCAATCGGTGTGGATGATTATATCGTCGTTACAAATAAAATTGCTTTTCCTGAAGAGATCAAATTTATTGATGTTATCGACTGTTTTTTGGATAAAAATGCTTTTGTGGCTGGTTTTTCTCTCAGCAATCTTAGATATGTCAATGATGCTGATCAACGGTGGCAATTTAAGAATCGCGATTCTTTGCCGATTAAATACTTAAAGGAATATGATTTAGGTTTGGAGCGGATTTCGGTTGGCATATCCCAATCTCAAAAAATTCCTGGGCGCATCCCTGTTAATAATGAGCTTTGCCGTTTAATTGGGTATTTTATGGCAGAAGGATCATATCAAGATGGTTTGATTTTTTCGTTTAACCGCAAGGAATTAAATTTGATAAATGATGTCAAAAAGATTGTCAAATCAATCTTTGGCATGCAAAGTTCGGTTAAGGCAACAAATAATTCCGCGGTTATCAGGGTTAAATCTAAAAATCTTGAAATGGTTTTTAGAGACATATTTATGATTGGACATGGGGATAGGTATAAACGCATCCCATGTTTTCTTTATCATAGCAATGAAACTCGCATTAAATCTTTTATCTATGGATATACAAAAGGCGATGGATCTATCAGGAAAAGAAAGAATAATTCAAATTCTATCGATGTAACCAGTGTTTCTCTTGATTTATTAAATGACTTTCAATATTTGTTGTCTATGATAGGAATTAGCGCGTCTTTTTATAAAAGAAATAATTCAAAGAAAAAGAAAATCGGGAAAGTCTGGACAATCAACAAAGAAAATTTTACTCTTTGTTTCGGCGGATATATTTACAAAGGGAAAACAATTATTGAAACAAACCTTAAAAATCGAAATACTTTTTCACAACAAATTCCGCTGTTGGATATTTTTAGAAAGAATATCGCATTGGGGAAAAATCAAAAAGTAATTTCTAGAAAGAGATTAGCAAGGCATTTAACAGGCTCTCAATGGCATGCGTTGGTGAATGGAGATCTCGGCTTTTTTAAAGTTAGAAGCATCAAAGAAATAAATTATGACAAAAACGAATATGTATATGATTTTTCAGTTCCAGGGCAAGAGAACTTTTACGGTGGATTTTTAGGGATGTTTTTGCATAATACCATGGGGGAAGGTGGGGCAGTGCTAACCGACAACCTGCAATTAAAGCGGATCATAGAGTCGCTGCGGGATTGGGGAAGGGATTGCTTTTGTCCCAGCGGCCAGGATGACAGCTGCAAGAAAAGATTTAAATGGAAATTAGGCGATTTGCCTTTTGGTTATGACCATAAATATATCTATTCCCATTTTGGCTATAATCTCAAGGCTACCGACCTGCAAGCCTCGATTGGCTGCGCCCAGCTTGATAAACTTCCCTCCTTTATTGAGGCGCGAAGAAAAAATTGGAGAATTTTACGAGATGGGCTAGATTGCTTGTCAGATGTGTTTATTTTGCCAGAAGCGGAAGAAGGCTCTACCCCAAGTTGGTTTGGGTTTTTATTGACGGTA
>VGKB01000091.1 GCA_016867255.1 Candidatus Moraniibacteriota bacterium | reverse complement strand
GCGCCGCCGCCGAATCGTGATACATGTAGGATAGGCCCAAGATGTTCATACTAACATTTAACATTTATCATTTAGCATTTTACATTTTTCATTAATTTTTCATTTGTCATTTCTCATTAGAATTTATTAATGTTAAATGCAAAATGTTAAATTAATGTAAAATGATAAATGTAAAATGAACAACGATTTAGTATTGTCTCAAGAACCTTTCTTCACTTTTATCCGCCGGCGCTTTCGGTAAGAAATACGTTTCTCTGTTTTTGCTCTGCGTGATACCTTCCTTACCAAAAATTTTCACCCAAAAAGCGCAAATACCAACTATAAAAAAATAGGTAAAAAAAGTCAGAATATTCACTATTATCGAGCTGAGAACGGAAAAAATCAGCCGCATAGTCGTGCGGATATTATTGTAAAAAAAGTTCAAGAGAAAAGTAAAAACAATTCTGGCGCGGTGAGGCAGGATTGCGGCAATGCTAAGCATTATATAAGAAGAAATGATTCCTACCGGTTTTTTATCATCGTTCATAATATTGTTGTCATTCGCGCCCCATACGAAACTACGGGGTAAACTCCGGCTAAACTAGAGTTGTCATTCCCGCGCAGGCGGGAATCTAGATGCATTAATTAAAAATTTATTCAAGACCAATCTCTTGATAAATCCTTCCATCCGGGGTTTTCTTTTTCAATTAATTTCAATTTCCATTCCCTGTTCCATTTTTTCAATTGTTTTTCTCTGGTAATCGCGATTGAAACATCATCGGTTTCTTCATAATAAACTAAGTTTTTAACATCATATTTTTTAGTAAACCCCTTGATGACTTCGTTCTTATGCTCATACATTCTTCTCTCCAAATTATTTGTTACTCCAATATAGAGCGTACCGTTCTTCTTGCTAGCCAAAATGTAGATATAATAAATATATTTTCCCATAATTTCACATAAATCTTTCTGGATCCACGTTTTCACGGGGATGACAAATTATACTTTTCGGTTTCGCTGATTATATATCCCACCTTCTGTTTAAAATATCTTTTCATCATTTTTTCAAATTCGGAAAAACTGTGCTTTCTCAAGTACACCCGGAGCACCATCGCGTAAAGAATATGCTGGGTGCAGTAAATTTGGTTTTCGTGTTTGGTGCGTTTGATTTTCTGGTGGTCAATTATTTTCAACCGGTAAAGTTCGCGCTCAGTGGAAAGGCCTTCCTGAAAGACCGGGTTCAAATGAGTTATTCCAAAATGGGCGTACATTCTCTTGATTTCCGGCATCAAAATCCGGGGGTTTTGCTCCACGTATTCCACCGAATCAAAAGTGGCTCCGTCGGCAGCGTACTTTATCCCGTTTTCTAAGCAGAAAATCAGGTTACGCCAATGCATGGCGGTTTTGCAAAACCCGCAGGTAGCCAGCGGCAAGAAGCCGTGATCTTCCAAGCCAGAAAAATAATTTTCGTAAGTTAAGTTTTTGTAATATTTTTCGTAGTTGATAAATTTTTGGATGAATCGGGTTTGGGGAAAGCGCTCTTTCAACCTTTTGGTATGCGCCAGCACTCTTCTTGACCCGAAAAACCCCAATCTTTCATAGGTCATGAGATAAACCGTTTTGAAATTTTGCGCCAAAACGCAGGCGGAATAAGTTGAATCCGCCCCGCCGGAATAAAGCAACGCAACAGCGTTGCTGGCTGGAGACTCTAGGCGAGGACGCTGCTCAAGGCTCTGGGCTGTAGGCAATGCCAAACGTTCAGTAATTCTCATTTCAACGAATTAATTAAACCGTTTAGTTGTCTCTGAATTTCGAAGGATTTTTGTAAAATATTTTTTGTCTCTAGGCAAGAAATGTACCCCATATTCTCTGCTAATTTTATACAAGTAACAACTTCGTAAAGACTGCCTCTGGCCAAGTAAAGAAATTGGATAAATTCTTTTTTGTGAAACCTGCCTTTCCCCTCCGAAATATTTAGAGCTACAGAGATCGCGGCTCTCCTTACTTGACCGGTTAGGCCGTATCGTTCTTCCTTAGGAAAACTTTTTGTTTCTTTGTATACTATTTTTGATAATTCTATAGAGTTTTGCCAAACCTTCAAGTCTTCAAAATTAAATTTGAAAACTTCGGAGTTTGTTGGTGAATTATTCATTTA
>VGKB01000090.1 GCA_016867255.1 Candidatus Moraniibacteriota bacterium | reverse complement strand
AGACGCAGAGCAAATATGAAGAAAGTAGCCGCCGTCTTAACCGTTTTGGCAATAAAATGGAGCAAGTGCAAAGCTTGCAGGGACACCTAAAAAAAGTGGCGGAAAAAGGATCTTCTCAAGATCATCAGCCGGAAAACGAAGGGAAAGCTGGCGGAACCACTTTATTCACGGAAGCCAAACAATAAAAAACCAAAAATTCTCTAAATAGCTCTGTTTACCAATATTAAATTGACTAAGGCAATTAAAATAGTAGTCTGGAATGCCATATTGGCCCCGGCTGGCAGGATTGAAAAGGCAGCGTATCTTTGAGAAAACAAAAACACCGTACCTAAAGTAAAGTTGAAAAGAGCAACAAAAAATGAGATAAAGGGAAAAGCGTACAACTGGTAAATTTCCCCGTAAGCGTCAATGCCAAGGTAAGCGTTGTAGTGGAGCACGATGGGCGAAGAAAGTTGAAAATTGCCCCAAACGGCAATGACTATTATGGAAAACATAAGCAAAAAAGAAAAGGCCCAAAATTCTTTTAGGTGTCTAAGTTTCCAAAATGATTCCCAGAAAAGACATACTTGGGGGAATCCTTCTTTTTTCTCACAAATCAAAATGTTTTGGGTTTTATTGATTTTATTGATCCAAAAAGAAGGGGCGAAATAACAGCGAAAAAAGTAATAAACCAGAAAGGGGATGCGGATAAACTTTAAAATAAAGTATTCAGATGGATTGCGGTAAGTATAGAAATAATGCGCTTCAGAAGCATAGAAGTATTGTTTGCGCCGGTAAATTGAAATAGGGCTTCCTCCCCGGCGATGGTTAATAGTTATATTCGGAAGAAAATATACTTTTCCGGAGTGCATGTGGGTGCGCCTGCAGAAATCAACGTCTTCAAAGTAAAAATAATAAGATTCACTGAGGCCCTTCAGTTTTTCCCACCAGAAAATTCTTATCAGCATTGCTCCGCCGGAGACCCAAGCCACCGGGGTCGGCTCATTAGTAGATATGGGTTCTGAAAATCGCTTGCCCTTTAGAAGAAGTTTAAATGACTTTAGCGAGGGGAAGGTTACGCTATGCCCCCACTTTTCCCGTTCGCCCTTAGGGCTTACCAGCGCCAATCCTGCCACCATTGCCTGAGAGGTAAAATTCATGAAGTGGATTGCCTTTTCTAAAGTAGGCCAAAAGAGGGAAGTGTCGGGATTGACCAACATTAAAAGGTCCGAAGGATCCGGTTTATAATCGTTTCCCAGCTTCCGGCGAAAAAGCATATAGCCAAGATTGACATTTCGGGCAAATCCCTGATTTTCAACCTGGAAAAAATGAAAGAAATTCCTTTTTTTATTTTTGTAGTTCTGTTTGAAATCTGTCTCCCAATATATGCTGTTTGGGGGATTTAATTTCTTTTGGGCGTCCATAACCACCCAGTCAATTCTTAAACGGGGAAACCGGGGCAAAGAAGCAATAAAATTGTCCAGCAGCTCTTTAAGTAAGTCAGGGGTTCCGAAATTTACGACAACTATGATAATTTTTTGTTCCAAGAAAAATGTCTTTACGGGTAATTTGTTTTCGAAAAACCCTTTTGCTCCATCTTCTTCTGAGAGATTGAGGAAAAGGCATTTTTCGCATTATAACATAAGAAATAATAAAGAGGTAACTAAAAAGGTTCTGCGCCAAAACAGCCACTTTCCCGCTGAAATTTTGAGCCGGCGAATATTGGCCGTAGATCATGCTGCCCAACATACCGGTGCGGCGAAAATTAAAGGACCGCAGAATATATTTTTGAGCCACTTTCCGGGGGCCGGTAAGGACAGTCGCGTCGTGCAATATTATCCATCCCCCTTTTTTTATTTTTTTTGACCAGGTCAAGAAGTCATTTCGGACGGCCGCGTAAGTGTGTGAGCCGTCAATAAAAAGAATGTCTATTTTTTCCGCAACCGCTTTTGCCGCTTGAAGAGAAGATTTTCTGATTGGAATGACAATTTTCGCAAAACCGGCCCGTTCAATATTTTTTTTGAATTCCTTATGCGTGTTTATTTTTTTGTACTCGCCGATAAATTCAGGCGAGCCCTGGTGAGAATCAACGGCATACAGCTTTGCGTTACGATTGTTTTTGAGGCCGCCGGAGAGCCAAATCGTTGATTTTCCTTTATAGGAGCCTATTTCAACGATAATAGCGGGGTCTTTCG
>VGKB01000089.1 GCA_016867255.1 Candidatus Moraniibacteriota bacterium | reverse complement strand
CCAGCCGTTGGGCGATTATCACCCTCAAGCTGGAAGAGAGAAGAAACGGCTCCACTTTCATGTCAATCAGCCGCGGAATGGCTCCCACCGCGTTGTTGGTATGCAGGGTAGATAACACCAAATGGCCGGTAAGGGCGGAGTGCACCGTGAGCTCGGCGGTCTCTTCGTCTCTAATTTCACCCACCATAATAATGTCAGGATCTTGACGCAAAATTGAGCGAAGCCCCGTGGCAAAGGTAAAATTAATTTCCGGATAGATCTGGCTCTGGTTGACCCCGTCAATCCGGTACTCAACCGGATCTTCCAAAGTAACAATATTGTTTTCTTCCCGGTCCAGCATGGATAGGGCCGTGTAAAGGGTAGTGGATTTTCCCGATCCGGTTGGGCCGGTGATCAGTATAAGGCCGAAGGGTTCCTGAATTTCCGACTCAATGATTTTTTTAGCCCGTCCCCAGAGGCCCAGACTTTCCAGGTCTATGTGGCCTCTTTTTTCGTCCAGCACTCTCATCACGACTTTTTCTCCCTCGGCTACCGGCATGGTGGAAACGCGCAGGTCAATATTGCGCCCTTTATATTTTACTTTAAACCTTCCGTCCTGGGGTTTTCTCTTTTCGTCAATTTTTAGATTGGAGAGGATTTTTACTCGGGATACGATTGAAGGGCCGATATGTTTGGGAAGAAAAAGACTGGAATGAAGCACTCCGTCAACCCGGAAGCGAACTTTCACCTGTTGGTCTTCCGGTTCAACGTGGATGTCGCTGGCTTCCCCTTCAATGGCGTTTTCAATAATTACGTCAACAATTTTCGCTACCGGAGCCGATTCCACTAACTCCTCCACTCTCTTTTCTTTGATTCCGGTGGTTTTTTCCTCCTCTTCTTTCTTTTTCTCCTCTTCAATGTGCTTTAACGCTTCGCCGATGGCCATTTTTGCCCCTTCGTATTTTTTCAACTCCCGGTTAAGTTCTTCTTCGCTGATAGTGTAGACCTCTGCTTGGAGATTGTGGCGGTTAAGAATAAATCGCAAAGCATCCTGAGATTCAAGATTATTGGGGTTAGTCATCCCCACCTTCAAGAGGTCGCCGGTTTTTTCCAGTACTACCATCTTGTACCTTTCCGCCGCCTCGCGGGGAATATATCTTAGCAAGTTGACTGTGGTTTCGGTTCTCCCTGGGGGGAGATTACCGTTGTTAATATTAGAAGAAGGAGACATTAGGATATAATTTCAAATTAATTTTAGGGTATTCCGAACGGCAAGCTGTTGCCCTTCCTCTCAACCTTGAGGGGCATGCCGGCGTTTTCCGTTAATTCTTGTTTTAGGTAGTTCAAAATGTCATCCGAGAGAATGGGGGGAACGGTTAATTGTTGCCCTCCGGCGTTGATGTTAATCGGCTGGCCGTTAAGGTTTTTGACAATCGGCGGCCGGTCGCTCATTCCCAACAAGGCGCGAATCTCGTTCCAATAAAAAAACCCTAAGGCGAGAGCGATCGCGATGAGAACTAGGATGGTGGCGGAAACGATGAAACTCTTGGACATAATAAATTTGATAAAATTTTTATTTTGCTTCCATATTCTCCAAGCCTGTTTTGATAAGCTCGGGCGTTACTTCCGGCTGCCAATAAACCCGGAATCCTAAACTGTACCTTCCTATTGATCCCTCGTCATCGCCGCTTCCAATATTATTTACGGAAATTCTTTCCACGTTGACGAGCCGGTCAAGTTTACGCAAGTTTTTTATCAGCTGTTTTAGTTGGTTATAACCGCCTTTAACCTCAATAGTACCTTTGATGGTCCGATAATTGCCAATCTCGTTTGAAGAGGCGGCTGCCGACGCGAGGTCGGCTCTACCGGAGCTGTCTTCGGCGGAAATGCTGGAAAGAGCTATTTTATCCTTCTGGGCGATGAATTCAATTTGAGCGATTACGCTCTTTATTTCTTTCTTGGCTGGAAGGGCAGCTTGAATTATTTTTAATTGGTCGTTGCCGGCTTCTTCGTTGGCGATTTTTTCCGTTCTTTCCCGAAGACTTTTTTCTTGTTGGATAAGCCGCTCCAACTCCGGCTTTTTAACGAAATTTAGATTTTGGGTTTCGCTGAAAAGAGGTTTGGCAAAAAGCCATATTATTGTAAGGCATACCAGAAGAATGGCGGGAAAAATCAGGATATTTATTTTTGACATAAAAATGAATTACAACAACGTTAGTT
>VGKB01000088.1 GCA_016867255.1 Candidatus Moraniibacteriota bacterium | reverse complement strand
GAACATCAAAGATATTTTTAGCCGCATTCCCAAACCGGACCTTAATATTCCGCTTACCCGGAGGCAGAAAGCTGATCTTGCTTGCGCCTTTCAAGCCGTCGCGGTAGAAAGTTTAATGGAACAAGCCAAGAAAGCTTTAGCCAGATATCCCGCCAAGACTGCCGTTTTAGGCGGAGGCGTGGCGGCTAACGCGCTTCTCCGGGAGAGGTTTTCTCGGGAAATACCTCGCGAATTTCCTAAGACAAGGGTACTGCTTCCGCCGGTTGAGCTTACCGGCGACAACGCCGCTATGCTTATTCCCGTGACTTATCTGAAATGGCAGAAAGCCGGCCGGGCTAGGCGCGATGCTTACGGGAAAAATTGGCAAAGCTTGGAAGCAAAAGCCAATCTGGATTTAAATGTTAGTTAAATATAATGTATAATTGTTTTGTCTCGGAAGAGGATTTATTTTTTTTGCTGATAAAAAAACTATGGGAAAAAAGAAACTCTCAATTATCATTCCGGTTTACAACGAAGAAAGAACGGTAGAGAAGCTGCTTGAGAAAATCTACGAGCTGGCCATCCCGGGATTTGAAAAGGAGCTAATTATTGTTGAAGATAACAGCAAAGACAATTCAAGGGCAATTGTCAGAGATTTCTGCCGGGCGCACCGGGGTTGTAAATTGATTTTAGGCCGGGCGCCTCGCGGGAAGGGAACAGCGGTGAGGAGAGGATTAAAATACGCTTCTGGGGATGTTTTAGCGATTCAGGACGCTGATCTGGAATACGACGTTAACGACTATCCCAAATTACTCAAGCCTTTTGCCGAAGGGAAGGCCAAGTTTGTCTTGGGCTCAAGACACCTTAACGATGAGGGAAATAAGAACAGGATGATCAGGAAATTCCGGGGTTTGGAAAAGATCTTCTACGGTTATTTAATGAATGTTGGAGGAGTATTTCTCCATAAACTTTTCAATGTGCTCTACGGGACAAAGATATCCGATCCCACCACCATGTATAAAATTTTTACGAGGGACTTGTATGAAAAAGTTCATCTCACCGGCCGTTACTTTGATCTGGACTTTGAGATTGTTGCCAAGTTTGTTCGTCTGGGATATATTCCCTTAGAAATCCCAATTAAATATGAATCACGGGGATTTGGCGAAGGAAAAAAAATCAAACTATCAAGAGATATTCCCAAATGGCTTGTAATGATTTTCAAGTGCCGCTTCTTGCCGAAGAATAAACTTTAGCAATATGAGTAAAAAACTAAAAACAGCTTTATTCTTAGGATCTTTACTGTTTCTGGTTTATGTTTTTTTCCAACATCCCGGTTTTCAAGGTTATGAAGACGAGACTTACCGCCGTATCTGGGATAATTTGGCTTCCGGTGAATTTAGGGCGGCGCGTTCCGGCTACGCCCAAATCGTTCTGGAGACTCCTTTTGTTTGGGCGGGGAAAGTGGCGGGAATGTTTTTTGGAGCCAACGCGGAAAGCGCCGCCCAACTTTTCGCCAACTTTTACAGCCCTTTTATTTCAGCGCTTTCGGTGGCAGTTTTTTTTCTGCTGGTAAATCTGTTTGCGCCGAGAAAAAGAGCTTTTGGAGTGGCGCTGGCTTTTGGCCTCCTCACCATGACTTTTCCCTACGCGCTTATCGGAATGGAACCAACGGCGGTGTTTTTCTTAGTCACTGCCGTCTATTTTTTGTTCAAGTTCGGCCAAAACAAGAATAAGGCGCATCTGGTTTTGTCTGGCCTGTTTTATTTTTTACTCTTTTTTTCCAAGGCGTATTATTTTGTTACTATCCCAGCGTTCTTAATCTATATTTTTTTAGCTCAAAATTTAAAGTTCAAAATTCAAGATTTAAAAAATTTTGTTAAGGGTTGCCTTTTGTTTTTTTCTCCCCTGCTGGTAATTTTTCCTCTTTATTTTTTCGCCAATAAATATAATTTTGGAGTATTTTTCGGCGGGGCGTATAATTTAAGGGTAGAGCTTTTGGGCGGTGATAACATTCTGTTTGGCCTCTACGGCTTGCTCCTTTCTTTCGGCAAGAGCATTTTTGTTTACAATCCGATTCTGCTGCTTTCCCTGTTCTTTGTCGGCAGTTTTTACCGAAAATTTCAGAAAGAAGCCGTTTTTTTGACTATTTTCTCTTTGCTTTTACTTTTGTTTGTTTCCTGGACCCACTGGTGGAGCGATGAAACTTGGGGGCCGCGCTACTTGATCGCCTTTATTTTTCCGTTGATGATTCCTTTGGCGCTTTTTCGTAAAAAATTATTGGGCTTTCAAACTTTCAAAAAAGTTGTCTTTACAGTC
>VGKB01000087.1 GCA_016867255.1 Candidatus Moraniibacteriota bacterium | reverse complement strand
ATGATAGCGGCTGGAGCGGTGACACCAACGGCGATTGGTATGATAATAGCTGGTACGACAGTGGTTGGAGCGACGATACCTACGGAGATTGGTATGGCACCGATTGGTATGATAGCGGCTGGAGCGAATAAACAAAATTTTATTACTGATTATAAAGATAAAAAGCACACTGGATTTTTCCGGTGTGCTTTTTTTATCTAAAAGAAAAGCCCAAACCTATAAAGGCGGGCTATGTAACTGGATAGGGGAAAAACTTTCCCATCTCGCATTAAATCTTTGACCCCGCCGGTTGCTGGCGAGGGGGCCGGTTCGGTTGCAGCGGCCGGGGAGAGTGAGTTTGCGAAGGCCGCCGATCCTTAGGAACGGCGACGTAAACGATTATATCGTTTAGCGCCTTCCCCATGTGATCTTTCAGCCTCCCAGAGCTTGACACCTCTCTCTGGGCCACTACGTTGAACTTCTCGTGGAACTTGTCCGCGATGGCCTTGTTGGCTTTCTCGAACACTTCCACGAAGTACCCCTTCTCCGATCGCCTGAATTGGCGATCTTTTTCGTCCGGGAAGAGGGTCAATTTGATTACCACCTCGCCGTTTGCATACGCTTTATGGGCAAAGTGGTATTCGCTTTTTTTCCTATCACCGGCTGAAGTTGGTAGATCAATAGACGCCGGTGGTGTCGCTGGCGCTAATTCTTCCGCTGGAGCTGCTGGAGTTTGAGCTATTGCGGCCTTTGCCACCTGCTCGGCCCGCTTTTCCGCCTGCTTAGCGGCCTCCATGGCCGCGTTGCCGTTTACGGGTGAAGAAACTGTCCAGGCCAGAAAGGCCAGGACGCCAACAACTACGATCCCACCAATAAAGGTGAGACACTTCTTTAAAAAGTTCCACATGGCATTTACCTCTCGTGGAAATGTACTTCGTCCGACGATGCCGGACTTATAAAGCACTGAAAAATACTTTTTTGCCTTTTCTGGATTCCCGCCTTTCTGCCTGCCGGCTCGCCTTACCGAAGCCGATGGCGAAACACAGGCAGTCACGGCGCGGGAATAACACTAAAAAATGAATTCTTCAGTGATTTTTGGACAAACATACCTTTTTATACCATTTTTTTAATTTGTCAAGGGAATTTCGGGTTTAACAGTTGAACAAAATTTTTTGAGAACAAAAAAGGTTCATAGTACAACTATGAACCGAGAAAAGCAGCTATGAAGCGACGGAGGGCGAATAGCCCAATAAAAAATAGCTAAATAGCTCCCTACCGCGCCCAGGGCGGGGGGCCGTGATAGCGGCGCTGATAAGGCGGCGGGCCGTGACGGTGATGGCCGCGGTGATGCCGATAGTCTTCGCGGTAGCCGCGGCGATAGCGCTGATCGTACCGCCACCACTCGCCCCATTCTCCCCATTCGCGCCACCAAACGACATACTCCGCCCGGGCAGTGTCAGCAATGCCAATAGTCGCTTCTCGTCCGGGAGGCAACAGTTGATTGACCGATGTTTCCACTGCCATAAGCAGCAGGATTCCCACGATTGCCGCTAAAAGGACTTTGCCAAAGAACTTGGGCATCTCGCACCTCCTCTTCTTATTTCCCTTTTCCCTTTCCTTTTTTCTTTTTCTTTGTTTTCGCTTCCTGCCGTTTTCTTTTTTCCTCCTGCAAGGCCTTGGTTACTTCAAACCTTTTCGCGAAGCGGTCCACCCGGCCGGCCGAGTCCACAATTTTTTTCTGGCCGGTATAAAAAGGATGGCAGGCGGAGCAAATCTCCACTTGCATTTCCGAAACGGTGGAAGCCGTTTCCACTTTATTGCCGCAAGCGCAAACTATAACCGCGGGGCCGTATTCGGGATGGATGCCTTTTTTCATCGTAATAGACCTAAGTGAATTTAATGATGTCCTTGTTTCATAGCACGCGAAAATTTACTTAGCAAGGATCGTGTGAGTTATTAAAGGATAAAATAAAAATAAAATCCAGTTGAATTTTGCCTTTTGGCATTTATTTGAAACTTTGTACTTTTATTTACCTTTTCCCTTTCATCAATACCACTAAAAACAAGGCGGTTATAAGCATAGCCCCGGCCATCATTGAGAGGATGACCCGAATTTCGTGAAACAGGGGCGGAAAGTTGGCGGCGTTCATGCCAAAAATAAAAGCAATCAGGTTGACCGGCAGAAAACAGACCGAAAAAGCAGTTAAAATGTAGATGACCTTATTTAATTTGTACGAAAGTAGAGTATTGTTGGTCCCGTGGAGAGCGCTAGCCGTCTCCCAGTAATTCTCCAGAGTGTTCCAAATCTGCATGTTGGTGGAAACAATTTCCTGGGCGTAGACTTTGAGAAAA
>VGKB01000086.1 GCA_016867255.1 Candidatus Moraniibacteriota bacterium | reverse complement strand
TAAGGTGTTAGCATTTTTATTTCTCTCCCCCTTTTTTCAGCTCAGCCAGTATTTTTCGCAAATCCTCCTTGTATTTCTCCCGCTGCTCCTCCGATACTCTTCGGCCGGATCTTTTTACGGGAGCTTCTTTTTCAGTTTTAATTTTTTGGACCTTTGTGGTTTGAACGGCAAGGGCTTTTTGTCGGCGTACTTCCCGCAGACATTCTTTACAGTAAATCCCACGCCCCTCTTCCGGTTCAAAAGGGATTTTGGTGTTTTTACCGCAACGATCACAGACCGCTTCCCGCCATATTGTGGGTGGTCTTTTGGTTTTTTGATTGGGGGTTTTTTGAACCGGAATTTCCTCCTTTCTGGATTTTTGGTCTTCTGGGATTTTTTCTTGCTCTCTGTTCCCAATCTTTTTCTGGGGAATGGCCTTGGCAATCTCCTGACGGATTTTATTTTCCGTAGCTCCATTTTCTCCGGAGGAGAAACCGATAATTCTAGAGGGGGACATAAATGCCGGAGTGTTTTTCCGGGAAGGCGCGGAATAAATATCGGTTGACCTTCCCTTCCGGGTGGAAGAGAAAGGGCGTGTTTGTCTCTGGAACTCTCTTTTCTCTGGATATCTTTGGCTGTCTCTTTCGGTTCTTTCTGAAATATTGCCGGCGTTTTCCGACCTCTTGAAGGCAAAATCTTTTTGCATCCACTTGTTTATCTTGTCTTCTATTTCTTTGCGAGGACGGCTGTAGCGTTCTCGCGACACTTGGATGGCCGAATCAGAAAAGGACACTGCCGGCGGCGGAAAGGGAGGCAGAGACTTGGCGCTAAAAGCGTTTCCCGTAATGCCATCAATCATTAATTTTAGGTAAATCTCAAATTTTGGAAGATTGATGATGTCATTCATTCTTACCGCAGGTTCAAACTCTTTTTCCAAAAATTCTGCGTCAGAAGCGCCTACCCGGAAAGCGACCAAAGTGCCCACGTTGCCGAAAACAGCGTCGCGTACCGGTTCGGCAAGTTGGGCAATATATTGATGAGCGACAACAAGACTTAGGTGATACTTGCGCGCTTCTGAGAGGATGCTGGCAAAAGACTCGGTGGCGAAGTTTTGAAACTCATCAACATACAGGTAAAAATCGCGGCGGTCGCTCTCGGGCGTATCAACCCGCTCCATGGCGGCAAGGTAAAGGCGGGTTACCACCATTCCTCCAAGAAGTGCCATAGCTTCCTCGCCAATTTTCCCTTTAGCCAAATTTACGATCAACACTTTTCCCTCATCCATAATCTGCCGCATATTAATGGTGGATTTGGTCTGACCCACAATGTGGCGGACAATAGGAGTGGAAATAAACTGGCCTACTTTGTTTTGGATAGCGGCGGTAGCCTCTCGGGCGAATCGCTGATCCCATTTGCCGAATTCTTCCAGCCAGAAAGACCGGACAATGGGGTCTTTCACCTTACTTATAACTTCACGGCGAAATTCGTTCTCGCTCATCATCCGGTTAATACCAAGCATGGTGCTTCCGGGATAATCCAGCAACGCCAAAATGGTGTTGTTGAGAATGTATTCCATGCGGGGGCTCCAGACATCCGGCCAGATTTTCTTGAAAACGCCCATCATGCCAGCGGCAATTAGATGCTTGTGATCCTCGTCTACTGCTTCCAAAACATTGAATGCCACCGGGTGCTCCAGGTCGGCGGGGTTAAAATAGACAATGTCGTTAATGCGGTTTTTGGGGACAAACTTGAGTATTTCCTCGGCGGTGTCACCGTGAGGGTCAACGAACGCCACCCCGAGGCCCTTTATGATGTCTTGGGTGACTAAGTTGCGCAGCATAGCGGATTTTCCCATGCCGGTTTTCCCGATGATATACATATGCCGCCGGCGGTCATCCGGTTTAATGCCAAAGGGTTTTTCCTCACCGCGATAGTTGGTCTTGCCAAAAATGGTAATGTCTTCCTCCTTGAGAATATCCATGAGTTAGTTACCAAATTACAAAGTTACCAAGTTATAAAGTAATTTTAAGTAAATCCATCGATAGAGGTTGTATTGAATTTACTTTTAAACTTTCTAACTTTCAAACTTTATAACTAAGCTGGTGCCGAAGGTGGGACTCGAACCCACACGGGTTATTCACCCAAGGGATTTTAAGTCCCTCGCGTCTACCAATTCCGCCACTCCGGCGTCTTTCGCTAAAGCTCCAGAACGCCTATAAGGTATTCCGTAGCCTTAGCGAAGGATACCACTCCGGCGTCTTTCGCTAAAGCTCCAGAACGCCTATAAGGTATTCCGTAGCCTTAGCGAAGGATACCACTCCGGCGTCTTTCGCTAAAGCTCCAGAACGCCTAAAAGGTATTCCGTAGCCTTAGCGAA
>VGKB01000085.1 GCA_016867255.1 Candidatus Moraniibacteriota bacterium | reverse complement strand
TTGATCCCGAGGAAAATGGTTTAACCCGTTACATTAACGGGCTTTATGGCGCGCTTTTGAAAAATCACCCGAAAATCCAGGTGGACATAGTTACTTTTGATACTTTGCGGACTAAAAAATACTTTGAGCGTAAAAAGAACTGGAATATTTATCGGATTGATTGCCTTCCAATTCTCGGGCGTACCTACGCTTTGCCCACCAAAAAAGGTAAGAAACAGTTACAAGAGATATTTCGAAAAAACTCTTATGATTTAATCAACACCCATACCCGTTTCTTTCTTACTTCTTATTACGGCATCAAGTTGGGTAAAAAATACCATATTCCTGTTATCCACACCGAACATGGCAGCGATTTTGTGAAGCACCAAAGCAAGGCAATTGAGCTAATTGCTAAAATTTACGACCATGCCTTGGGCCGGCACACTTTAAGAAACGCCCGGTTGGTTTGCGGCGTTTCCCAAAGCGCTTGTCGTTTTGCCAAAAAATTAGGAGCGAGAAAGACGGAAGTAGTTTATAACGGGATTGATAAGAAATTCTGGCAGGTGGGCAGTGGGCAGTGGGTAGTGGGTAGAAATGATAAAAAAATAATTTTTACTTTCATCGGCCGGTTAATTCCAGAAAAAGGGGTGCAGGATTTGATTGAAGTACTGTATATAATTGAAAATGCCCGCCTGCCGGACGGGCAGGGAAAATTAAAAATGGAAAAAAGTTGGACATTATTAGTCGTCGGTGACGGACATTACCGCCAAAACTTAGAAAATCTAACCAAAAAATACGGATTAGGAGATAAAATTAAGTTTCTTGGCGCTAAGAGCCAGCAGGAAATTCGCAAAATCCTTCAAAAAACTGACTTATTCATCAATCCTAGCATTGCTTCGGAGGGCCTGCCTACTACCATCCTGGAAGCCGCCGCTTGCGGTACGCGCGTTTTAAGCTCCGATAAAGGCGGCTCTGTCGAAGTATTGGATCAGGGAAATTTATATCCTGCCGGTAATTTGGACGCGTTAAAAGAAAAAATTCAAAATTATAAAAAAATACCCGTTCCCGCGGTAGAAAAATTCGACTGGGAAAATATTGCAGATAAATACCGCAAAATAATTTTCGAATTAATAAAATAAACCCCTACTAATAAATTTCGGTAGGGGGTAAAAAAGAAGATTTGGTTAGAGCCTTCAATTACAAGGATAGATGCGATTTTCCGCTTTGATCTCGCGCACTCTTATAGCACAATAGTCACAAGTTTGAATATGAATTATCGCTTCTTCTTGTCTATGGCTGGAAAGTTTTAGCTCCGCGTAAGGCAGCAATTCATTATCCGCAATATGAGAGCGCGTATCAAGGACTCTCTTCTTTTTTGGCCGGCCCATACTTTTCCTCCTTAGATTGATTTTTTAAATAATCGGTAATCAAATGGTTGATTATGCCGTGAATATCTTCCACAATACCATAATTTTCCGATTTCACAAGCAAGTAATCGTCTAACAGCCCTTTGGCTTTCCCCCCTTGAAATCCCAGTAGGCCGAAAGTTTCAATTTCCATCTCCTTAGCGATTTTGATAGCTTCCAAAATATTGGGCGAATTACCGCTGCCCGTGATAATTAGGAGCATATCTCCTGCTTGGCCAAGATTGCGCAGCTGTTCGGAAAATATGTGTTCATATCCTTCGTCGTTGCCCCAGGCGGTCATCATTGGAACACAGTCGTTTAAACATATTGTTTTTAATCTTTTGCTATTCTCCCGAGGGTTCTTGCCCAAAATTGTCTTTCCTAAATCACAGGCCATATGCGAGCTTGTGGCAGCACTACCACCATTGCCACAAATAAAAAGCGTCTTATCTTCGCCAATTAGCGCTTGGATTTTTTCGATAAACTTAATCAGCTTACCTTTGTCTAGTGTAGATAAAACTTTATTGAGATCATCAAGATATTTTTGAGGATGTTTGTCAATATTCGTGCTTCGTGCTTCGTACTTCATGGTTCAATATTCAATGAATAAATATTATCTTACTTCCCTGATATTCAAATTCAAATTTAATTGGCCGCAGTTCAGGCAGGGCGTCAACAATTCTATCGTGTTTTTCTTCGGGAGCGTAAAAAATCAAAAAACCGCCCCCACCGGCTCCCAAAATCTTACCACCGATAGCTCCATTTTTCAAACCAGTTTCGTACCACTTATTAATTTGGGGATCACTGATCCCGCCGGCCATTCGCTTTTTCAGTTCCCAATTTTCATGTAAAATTTCTCCGAAGGAATCCAAGTTATTTTTCTGTATTTCTTCCCTCAGATCGTTGGCTAATCTAACCATTTTCTGCATAATTTTGAATTTATCCGTCTTTTTTTCCGTATTTTTTTTCTTCTCT
>VGKB01000084.1 GCA_016867255.1 Candidatus Moraniibacteriota bacterium | reverse complement strand
ATTCAGGAGCCGGTCAGTGGTTTTGTTAATGTGCTAGCTGGCCCTGTGAGGTCGTTTGTCCAGGTAATGAAAGCGATAGCAGAAAAATAGACTTCAAGATTATTACTCGCTCCGAAAAGTTTTTTCTTGCCTGCCTGTTGGCCAACAGGCGGCGCTTAGAGCACTAAGTACCACAGACAGGAAAAAACTTTTCGGAGCTCGCCTAATGTTTTATTAGTAAATTTTTAATTTAAAATTATGGCAGAAGAAGCAAAAAAAGAAGAAGCTAAGGAAAGTAGCGCAGAGACGCAACATACTGCGCCTAAAAATGAAGAAAAAGTTGAAGAGAAGAAAGATGAAAAGGGAAAGGAAGAAAAAAAAGAAGTCCCAGCTAAATTCAAAAAACTGGTAGAGGAAATTGAAAAAATGAGCGTGCTGGAGCTTTCCGAGCTGGTCAAGGTGCTGGAAGACCGTTTTGGCGTTAGCGCGGCCGCGCCTATGGCAGTTGCCGCTATGCCCGCTGCTTCCGCTGGCGAAGAAGGCGGAGCGCAGGAGAAAAGCGCTTACGATGTGGAGCTTACCTCCGCCGGAGCGGCTAAAATTGCCGTTATAAAACTGGTGCGGGAAATTACCGGTCAGGGTCTCAAAGAAGCCAAAGATATTGTGGATGCCGCGCCCAAGGTGGTAAAGGCCGGAGTGCCCAAAGCCGAAGCCGACGAGTTAAAGAAAAAACTGGAAGAAGCCGGCGCGACGGTTGAGCTGAAATAGGATACTTGAAACAGATTATTGAGAAGAGACGTAGCGAATTGCTATGTCTTTTCTTTTATGTTAATTTTTTGGGAATTTGAATATTCAGTCTAAATGGAAGAAAATCGTATAAAAAAAATTAGTCTTGAATCGCCAGATTTTCCCAAGAGGTTAAAGAAAATAAAACACTCCCCCAAAGAACTGTATTATAGGGGCAAGTTAGAAGTACTTAATAGTGAACATATTTTGGCGGTTGTAGGTTCGCGAAAAATAACTAATTACGGAAAGCAGGTTTTGAGATCGCTAATTTCTGAAATTGCGAAAAGAAATGTTACGATTGTTTCCGGCTTGGCTTTTGGAGTTGATATTTTGGCGCATAAATTAACTCTTGAGAATGGAGGGAAAGCCGTAGCAGTTTTAGCTGGCGGCCTTGATAGTATTTACCCATCCGAGCATACGCTTTATGCGGAGAAAATTATTGAAACCGGCGGGTTGTTGATTAGTGAAAACTGTCCCGGCACGAAATATCTTAAACAATATTTTCCGGCTCGGAACAGGATAATCAGCGGGTTGTCAGACGCAGTTTTACTGGTTGAAGCAAAAAATAAATCAGGCGCATTAATTACCGCGAAATTTGCTTTTTCCCAAAATAGAAAAGTTTTAGCCGTTCCAGGCAGTATTTTTTCAGAGCAAAGCCAGGGAATAAATAATTTGTTTAATAAAGGGGCAATACCAGTGCAGATCGCTGAAGACGTACTAAGCGTTGTATTTGGTTGGAAACGCCGAATGAAAAAGAAACGGCAAGGCAATGTTAATTTAAAAATACTGGCCAATCTATCCGCTGAAGAAAAGATAATTTTAGAAAGTATTCCTTTTGACAATCCTATGACAGTTAATTTGATAATTCGCCATACTAAACTACCCCCGGCTAGAGTAATTGCAATATTAACCCAATTGGAAATAAATAATCTAATTGAATCTGAACGAAGCTCGGGCTACATAAGAATTTAGTTTTTTGTTTGGAACGAAATCGCTAGAGTTATTAATCAGCAGCTACCTAAGCGGTCTTGACGATTTGCTATTTCCCCGCTTTTTGGAGCAGTTTCTCCCAGCGCAAGTCGGTGCGGTGCTGAATCTGGGAAATCACCTTGGGGCCGTAATCGTTAACGAACAAATGTCTAAAGCGTTCTTGGGGATGGAGAAATTCTTCTACGGGCGTGTACTTTTGGGGAATATAATTTATGGTATATTTGCCTTGGTTGTACTCATAGAGCGCCCAGAATCGCGTTTCTACCGCCAGACGGGCAATGTTGACGGATTGGCCGTTCGGGAACTTCCAGGCGGTGATACAGGGGGAAAGAACCGTCAAGACCGCCGGACCGTCGCAAGAGAAGGCTTTTTGGGCTTTCCGAAAAAGATCATCAAGGTTGTGGGCGCTGGCTTGGGCGGCGTAGCTGGCCCGGTGAGCGATGCAAATATTCATGAAGTTTTTACGGGGCAACTCTTTGCCGAAATCGGTTCTGCTGCTTGGTTCAGTGGTAGTGTTGGCGCCGAAAGGAGTGGCACCGGATTTTTGTCCGCCAGTGTTCATATAGGCCTGGTTGTCATAGCAAAGGTAGACAAAGCGATGGCCTCTCTCAAAAGCTCCGGATAAACTT
>VGKB01000083.1 GCA_016867255.1 Candidatus Moraniibacteriota bacterium | reverse complement strand
AAAACTTTTTGGGGAAGTGGGGAAGTTAATTGAAGCCGCCAAGTTTCAAGCGGCGCTCAAAAAAATAGTTAAGTTTTCTGAGGATTGCAACCGCTACATTGATGCCAAAGAGCCCTGGAAAACTCTCAAAACTGATGAGCAAAGAACCGCTAACACTCTCTACGTCTGCCTTCAGGCCGTTTCCGCCTTGCAATTGTTAATTTACCCATTCCTCCCCCGCACCGCCCAAAAAATCCAAAAGCAACTCAATGTTACCGAAAGAAAAGAATGGAAATTTCAGCCAATTAAACCTGATCACAAAATCAGCCAACCTACCCCTTTGTTTAAAAGGGTAGAAATAAAATAACTGTTATTTCTCCTCAAAGAAAATCATTGTTAAAAATCCATTTTCTTACGCGAATGCGTAAAAAGGTGGACAAACAAATAAAGGCCCCCGGTATCAAACCGCAAGGCCTTTTGTGGTGATTAGTAGATTCCGCGTTCCCGGCACTCAAGTATGGCGAGTTTTTGTAATAGTTCCTTTGCTCTCCGCGTAACCCTCCTGCCGCCTCGCCCACGTGTAGTGTTATAGCCGACATAATATAGGGCTTTGCTCGTCGGAGGGCTACCGACAGGATAAGAGTCGGGATCGTCAAGGACATTAGCGCCCGAAACCCAGAGTTCTTTAATTTTTTTGATATCCGCTTTTCGGGCAGCATAAGCCATCGGGGTGAGTCCAGAGAAATCTTCCGCGTTCAGATCTGCCCCATAATCAATCAGGAGCTTGACCATAGCATCCCCAAACCATCCCTCATAGAAGAAGACTACTTTCATCAAAGGAGTTGCTTCTGTCCAGTCATTCCAAATGAGGGAAAGGCCGTCTACATGGGCACCTCTGTCTAGCAAGCTCTTCGCTAATCCTAAAATCTTTTCTTTGCTCTTCCTGCGTAGCATATAGGATTTGGTAAATCCACAAATAACCCAAAGAATTTCATTTTTATCAAACCCTAGTTTGTTAATCAGGACAAGCGCAATCCAGATTATGCCTAATTCCACTCTGCGCTGGATTTCTTCTTTGAGGTGGCAAAAACGAACCTTGCAAATGTAATAACGACTCTTTAAATTATAAACGGTAGTGCTCATCACGAACTCCTTTCGTAGGATTTTCTTACAGTCTTTCCCATATGAATTCAAGGTAGACTTTTAGGCTATTGGCGATTGTTTCGTCTTCGATTACGGTGGCGGTCATCTTGTCATGAGACAGAAGCGCCGTTACCGATCCCATCACCTGTATGTCGGCCGGCGCCGAAACGCCGGTTGGCAAAAATTTGGCGTGAAACACGCCCTTGAAAATCATCGCGAAGCGGTGGTTGATAGAGGTGTCCTCCAGAATCTGCCGGTAAAAGATCTTCCGTTTTTCTATTTCCCGAAGATACCACCGCTCGTCCTTCCAACTCGCGTAATCCATCACTGGATCCCAAGAACCACATGCCAAAATCTCTTCGCTTTTCAACATATAATCGGTGTAAACCTGGTCAATTCCCCTTTCTCCTTCGTAGAATTTGAACCGCGGCCGGTTTTTTTCCGAAACGTCCAGAGCTTTGAGGGAAGGGAGAAGTAAGTTATTGAAAATTTCTTCTTTCTCTTCAATATCAGCCTTTTCGTCTTCCAGAATCCGCCGGAAGCTCTCTGGGTTTTCCGCCACGAATAATGTCCTTTTGCCTTTTTTGGTTGCAGACACCAGCCCTTTCCGAATGAGCAAATCTAGCGCCGCATACACCGATACGCGGTTGACTCCCGTCAGCCGGGAAATTTCCTGAATTGAACTTATCCCTTTCTCAAGTAGGGCCAGATAGGTCAAGCGCTCCTTTTTGGTAAGACCGAATTGGTAAAGAGCTTTATTAATTCTGGGAGAAACTTTAAATTTTCCCATCGCAGCAAATTAAACGATTAATATAAATTAGTAAATAGTATATATGCATTAATTGATATTGTTAATATTATTTTCCTCTTAATCCTCATTAAATCTAAAAAAATAGATTTTAAATTGTTGTAAAGATATAATTTACAAACGTGGGCAGAGTGGTCAATTTTTGTAATTTTACTTCCCAGATATAAAACAGGAAAAAAGCAGGCATGAGAAAGATTAGGAGCGCTTCCTCTCGACTCAAAAATAGACAATTCCAATAAATTGGTGTGTAAAGATAATATGCTAAACATGCCAAAAGCTCCAAAGGTTACCGTCACTGTGCAAAATAATATTGTCGCGGTAAAATATAGGCAAAATAACAGGGGTTACGAATACGAATGGGAAGATCACCAAGATCTGACCCAGAAGTTTTTGTTGTGTCTTGATAAAATATTTGACAAAATAAATAACTGTAATAAGAATGAGATTAACTGTCTTTTTAAGTCCCCGACG
>VGKB01000082.1 GCA_016867255.1 Candidatus Moraniibacteriota bacterium | reverse complement strand
CTAGGAGTTTTCTTTTGGGATAACGTCCTTTATTTTTTATCTCGTTTCGCGTCCGTTTGCGCACGATGAACTCAATGGCGCATTCGGAAATGCCGTCCTGATAGGTTTGGTCCACCGCCTTCGGCAGGCCATAAAGATAAGAACTATTTATCAACTCAATTTTCAATACCTCAATCTGGTCAATGAATTTATAGAGAAGCTTTACCACGCTAATACTTTTAGGACTCCAGCTTTCTTTTTTAAGAATGGTCCAAGAAGTTTTATGGGCGGGATTCCAGTGGGGAAAAGTTCCTTGCTCGTAAATGTCTTCATCGGGAACTGTGGTAATAATATAACCTCCTGGTTTGCATATTCGCAGCCAGTTTTTAAACGCTTCGTAAGGATTATCCAAATGTTCTAAGCAATGGCTGCTATGCACAAAATCATATTTGTTATCCCGAACCTCTTTCATTTTTTGGGCATCGCCGTCCTCTAAGTCCCAAGCTTTTAAGCTATTCATAAGCGGAAACTGCTGTTTGTATTTTGAGAGTGCATCATCTCCCGCGCCAATGGCAATCCCATCACCCCTAAAATAGGTCGTGGCGAATCGGCTGTCACTTAACCTCCTGATCAACGCTTTTGAAGCTTCCTGCATAGCTTAAGAATTAATTGTTATTTGCTTTAGCTTTATTTAGCTCTCTCACAATTTTTCGGAACCGCCAAAGTTCAATTAAAGTCTCGAACAAGGTCCTCCTCGATTTAGCCAAGGATTCTTCGAGCAGCTCCGAGTATTTCTTAAAAGTAATTTCTGGAGCGAAATTCTGCCTTACATTTTGGTAATTATCTTGGCCCACTTTTATTCTAAGTTTTTGGTCTGCCAGTACTTTCAAGATCATTTTGGCCAGTTCTTTTTCTTTTCCGGGAGAAACAAAAAGCGGGCAATCCTTGCCCAAAACGTCAACTGCTCCTCTGATGCGGTAAGAAATGACCGGCAGTCCGGAGGCCATTGGCTCCAAAACTCCGTTGGGGCTTCCTTCCGATTTAGAGCAAAAAACCGCTACATCCGACGCTTCTAAAATCCCGGGAATATCGTTGGTGAATCCCAGGAAACGAATGGAACTAGCAATATTTAGCTCGTTGGACAAGGACATCAATTTGTCCCCGGTGCTGTCCGGCCGTCCGGCCAGCAATAAAACGGGTTTTTCTTCCTCTTTGGTTTGCTCAATGACGATTTTCCAAGCATTGACCAGGGTTTTATGGTCTTTGTTTTCGGTTAAATTTGCCACCATTACGGCCACAAGTGATTTTGTGGGGATATTTAATTCTTTTCTCCACTGGCATCTGGTTTTTTGAGGCGGGTTTAATATGACCGTGTTGGGAATAAAATAAACTTTTCTAACTGCTTTTTTAAGTTTTTCAATTATCAGCTCTTTACCCCGGATGGAGTTGGAAATGAATACCGGAGTATTTTTAAAGGCCTTAACTTCAATTTCGTTTTCGGGATAATCTAAAAATTTCAGCCACTCGTCTCTTTGGTTCCAAATACAGGCCTTAGCGCCAGTCATTTTCCAAACATAGCCGCAATCGGTGTTGGGGGTAACGGTAAAAGGCAGAATAATATGGGGCCGGAAACGTAAAATTTTTATGGCGAGTTTCCAGAAATCGGCTTTTCTCTTGTTTTTATTCTCTAGTTTAAGGTTTTCCATATTCAAACGCAGGCTCTTGTGCGGAATATTTTTATCCAACAGGTCCAAAATCGGTCCTGGCGGACTGTATGCCCAAACAGCCACTTTAGCTTTTTCCGTGTGATGCAAATAATTGGCCAGCAACACCGCCTGGCGTTCCGCCCCGCCGATCTCAAACGAACGTAGGAAAATCAAGATCCGTTTGTTTTCGAGTGTTTGCAGCATTATATCAGTTTTCCGTTTTTAATATAGTAGATAAAGTCTTCAACATGCGCTTCTTCTGGCTGAACATGGCCAGAATGCCACTTTAAATCTCTATCCCAGTAGCCTGCACAGTCATAAACCGCTTTACTCATGTAACCGTAGCTGATTTCGCCGATTTCAAGTTTTTTCTTTTTATCGAATAGAAAGTCGTACGCCATGCTCTGGAAGCCTTGATTTTGGGAAATTTGGTGGGCGATCTGAACTGCCTCCAGGGGGATTCTGTCCAAATCGTAATTAATTATTCCACTGCCGGAAGCCCGGAAATCATTCAACCGGTTGTTCCGGGTAAAACCAAAAGCGCGGTTGCCGATCACAGTAATTCGGATGTCGTGAGGGTTCGGTAAATATTCCTGAAAAAGAAGGTAATTTTTTTGGATCGCGTAATACCAATGGGCTTCCTTTTCCTTCCGGGCGATTTTTTTTAGTTTCTCAAGCAGAGGTGCTTTATTAATCTTTTTATACTCATTCATGGTATAAGGCAAAAGGCCCGGACCAAACAGTTGGTCAACAATTTTTTGGGCTTGGACCCGGTTTTCAATTTTCAGGATATTGGCGGCGCCCGCCCCGACCGACATTTTGTAGATGAAAGGATATGTACAGTGCTTAATAAATTCTTCCGCCTCGTTTTTATGCCAGAAGAT
>VGKB01000081.1 GCA_016867255.1 Candidatus Moraniibacteriota bacterium | reverse complement strand
CAGGGGCTACGAATACGAATGGGAAGATCACCAAGATCTGACCCAGAAGTTTTTGTTGTGTCTTGATAAAATATTTGACAAAATAAATAACTGTAATAAGAATGAGATTAACTGTCTTTTTAAGTCCCCGACGAAACTCAAGGATAAATCGGAATCTCAACTTAAACCGATATTTTTTGAGTTACACCGGAAGGGAGGCAACTCCACGACGTGGCGGATTGTTTGCGTCTCACTTAGGGCGCTCGCATGGGCTGGAAAGATAAAATTAAAATTGAAAATGAAAAGTGAAGGATAGGAGAACAAAAATGACCGCTTTCGGCGGCTAGACCTATTTTCCACTTTTCATTTCGCATTTTTAATTCCCTATGCGGCCCCATAGGAAATTCATCTCATAACCAATTAAATTTAACCGACAATACCTCGATGGCTTAAAATAAGAATCGGGGTGGTTGGTTTATTTTCTATGCCCAAAGAAAAATCTCTCAAGACTCAACTGGGACTCAAGGAGAAATTCTCAAAAAAATCCAGTCTCTCTCGCCGCAAACTATTTCAAGACCTTGGCCCTTTAGTATCTCTCCCTAACTTGATTGAAGCCCAAAGGCGATCTTATGATTGGTTTTTTGAAAAAGGCCTGCCGGAGCTTCTGGAAGAAGTCTCACCGGTGGAAGATTACACGAAAAAAAGTCTCTCTGTTTCTTTTTTAAATTTCAAAAAGGAAGAGCCAAAAATTGACGAACAAACCGCCAAATACAAAAACGCTTCCCACGAATACCCGATAAAAATTTCGGTCCGTCTCCTTGTCAAAGAAACCGGAGAGGTGCGCGATCAGGAAATTTATCTCACCGACATTCCCGCCATGACTCCCCGGGGAACTTTTGTCATTAACGGGGTAGAAAGAGTAGTGGTAAACCAACTGATGCGTTCACCGGGAGTATTTTTTACCATGAACGTTCAAAAAGGCAGAAAATTATTCGGCGCCAAGGTAATCCCGGGAAGAGGCGCTTGGCTTGAATTTGAAACAGATCTTAACGGCATGATTAGCGTGAAAATTGACCGTAAAAGAAAGGTACCCGTAACCGCCCTGATTCGCGCTTTCGGCAAGGAAACCGACAAAGAGATAAGCGCCCTTTTCAAAGACGTTGACACTCACAAGGAGTACTGCTACATTCGTGAAACGTTGCGCAAAGATCCTTCCCAGACTCGCGGGGAAGGATACCGTGAAGTCTACCGCCGCATCCGTCCGGGTGATATGGCAACCGAAGAAAACGCCAAACAACTGATTGACACGATGTTTTTTTCGCTGGACCGCTATGACTCTTCTGAAGTCGGCCGTCATCGCCTCAATATGCGCTTGGGACTCAAAACCCCCAACGATAAAGCGCATCGGGTTTTCCAAAAAGATGATTTGATTGCCATTGTTAAGGAAATTATCCGGCTTAACAATGATCCCGCCTCTCGACCTGACGACATTGACCACTTGGGAAACCGCCGCGTGCGCGGGGTAGGGGAATTGCTGCAGCTCAAGATCCGGGCCGCCTTCGCGCGGCTGGAGAGAAACATCAAGGACCGCATGAGTACCTGTGATCCCAAAACAGTCACTCCCTCACAACTTATCAATTCTCGTCCCATCACCACCTCAATTAAGGAATTTTTTTCTAGTTCGCCGCTCTCCCAATATATGGACCATGTTAACCCGCTCGCTGAACTGGAACACAAGCGCCGCCTGTCCGCTATGGGTCCCGGGGGGCTGAGCCGCGAACGCGCGGGGCTGGAGGTACGCGACGTGCATCCCAGTCACTACGGCCGCATCTGCCCCATCCAAACGCCGGAGGGCGCCAATATTGGATTAGTATCCCACCTTTCCTGTTACGCCCGCGTTAACGAATATGGTTTTATTGAAACTCCCTACCGTCAAGTGGAAAAGGTTAATGGCAAAGCCAAGGTCGGAAACGCTATTGCTTATATGGATGCTCTGGAGGAAGAAAAATACAATATCGCCCAAGCTAATGTGGAGCTGGATAAAAAAGGATTTTTTATTAACAAAAAGGTGCAGGGGCGCATCAAAGGCCAACCGGGACTGATCAATGTCAACAAAGTTGACTTTATTGACGTTTCCCCCAAACAGGCGGTCAGTATCGCCGCCTCGCTTATTCCTTTTCTGGAGCACGATGACGCCAACCGAGCTTTAATGGGTTCTAATATGCAGCGCCAAGCCGTTTCCTGTATTATCCCCGAAGCTCCCGTCGTGGGGACCGGGGTGGAAGACAAGGCGGCCGCCGACTCAGGCCAGCTCGTCTTCGCCGAAGAAGAAGGAAGAGTCACTGAAGTTGATTCTGACCACATTACCATTGAGGTGAAAAACAAGAAACGAATAACTTATCGGCTCCACTCTTTTTTGAAATCTAACGCTTTCACTTCTATAAACCAAAACCCCCTTGTGAAAAAGGGTGTCCGGGTTAAAAAAGGCCAACTCTTGGCTGACGGGGCTTCCACTGACAACGGGGAACTGGCTCTGGGGCAAAACCTGCTAGTGGCTTTTATGCCGTGGCGCGGTTATAACTTTGAAGACGCGGTGATTATCTCCGAAAAACTGCTTCATCAAGACCGC
>VGKB01000080.1 GCA_016867255.1 Candidatus Moraniibacteriota bacterium | reverse complement strand
TCCGGCAGACAGCTGAAAAAAGCCGTGTCAAAAACCGCCGCTTGGACAATTTTTTGTCCCCAACGCGCCGCTTCTTGAATGCCCAAGAGGTTAAACGGATTATGCAACGGCGCCAATTGGGAACACCGCCTTATGACATTAATTTCCTTCGCGCTAATCAGCCGACCACTTTTGATTGGCCCTCCGTGAACCACCCGGTGCCCCACCGCGACAATTTTGGCCAACATTCCCCTTCTGATTAGCCCATTTTTAAGCTCATCTAGGGCCTTCCGGTGACCGTTTGGAGAATCAAGGCCGCCCTTACTCCAAGAAAAAATTTCTTTTTCTTTATCCCCCCAAAAAACAAAAACGCGGCTCTTGATAGACGTGCTGCCGACATTTAGCGCCAGAATAGTCTTTTTTTTATTCTCGGTTGAAGCCATAACAAAATAATGATTAATAAATCATTTTTTCCTCTCTTGCTCTCTAACCTTTTCCCCCAAATATATGCCGGCCGAAACAACCGCTACCCCCGTCAAAATATAGCCAAGGCCGCCCACTCCAGAAATTTCCTCCAAAAAACGAGAAGCTCCGATTAGGGTAAAAATCATCCCCGTTACCACAATAAAAAAGCTGATAAGCGATTTGAGGCTCAACTCCACCCTTACCTTTACTTCCCGCTTAAACCGATCCACGCTTTCCCAAAAAATCGTTATGACGGAATCCTGCACCGCCTTTACGAGGTAGTTCAAGATTTCCATTGGCTGTTCCCCGCCAGGTTTCTTGTTGTTTTTTTGCGCCACAGAATACAATTAAAAATAAAAAACAAAAGAATAATTTTAAGTTTAAAATATTTAGACTTTAAACCGTTATCCGCGCTCAAATTTTTTAGACTTTTAGTCTGCCGCGCCTTTCTTCTCTATTGCTCCTTTAATGTCGTACTTGCCAATCAATAGATTCCAACGCACTTTCAAAAGCTCTTTTAACGCTTGCAAATATCCTCTGATGCCGACCTTGCTCTCTCCCATATCTACCCAATCAACAGGGGCTTCCGCTATTTTAAATCCTGATTTCTTAATGAGCGTCAGCATCTCAAAATCAAATCCCCAACGGTTAATCATCATCATGGGGCAGACCGTCTCCGCCGCCTTGGCCGTCAGGATCTTAAAACCGCATTGGGTATCCCAAATACCCCACAAACCGGCTAACAGTTGAATGGCAATGTTCCCCATATTACCGAGCGCCTCTTTCCAGTAAGGCTGGTGTTTTTTAATATCAGCTCCCTTAATATCCCGTGACCCAATTACAATGCCCACTTCGGGATCTTCAAAATGGGGAGAAAATCTCTCTATCTGGTTAATTGTCACCGCGTTATCGGCGTCCATGAACAGCCGGTAAGCCCCCTTGGCCGCCAGCAGCGCCTGCCGTACCACGAATCCCTTCCCGTGATTTTCGGGATTATTGATTATCCACAAGTTTTTTATCATCTTTTGATACTTCTCTACCACCTGGAAAGTGTTGTCCGGCGAACCGTCAATCACCACCAAAATCTCGTAAGGAAAACCTAGGGGGCTTAAATATTTGTCAATGGACAGCAAAGTATTACCGATCCTTTTTTCTTCCTTATAAGCCGGGATGATCACCGAGAGAATAACTTCATCTTTTTCCTTCTCCTCCGACGCCTCTTTAAAAACCTCCAATTTGCCGATCTGGGGTTTTTCAGCTGATTCTTCCGTCTTTTTGTCTGTTTTTTTGACAATCTCCTTTATTTTCTTGGCTTTCTTTTTGAATTTTGCCATAATGTTTACTTTTTAAGATGAATTATTTAAACTCAAGATTTTTGGTGTCCACTAACTCCACGTTAATTGTGCTCAGTAAGACATAAGCCGCTAGCACCAAAACAATGCCAATAATCGCGTTTATCATGGTTTTGCGGGCTTCTCCGGAAGAAGCTCGGTTGCCGGCGGCAATCATGTATTGGAAACCGCCCACTAAAAACATCAGCACTCCAACAATTCCCACCGCCATTCCCGCCAATTTGTAAACTCCATCCACATAGGATTTTATGTCCACACAGGTTCCCCGGCTTAATCCCGGGATTCCCAATCCCACTTCCAAACACCATTTCGCCAAGGCAAAACAAGGCAAGAGAAACCCCACCGAAAATGAAATTCCCATTAAAAAATACTTTTTCTTTTTCTTTTGGATATTTTTTTTCATACGGCTCTTTACACTTCCGAATTGCTACTATTAAAATATACCACAAATTTATTTTAGAAAAACAATATTTTATTTTATCTATGACTTACGCTTTTATCTCTATTCACCAATGAATTTAATCAAAAGTCTTTTTGCTCTGTTTGGAACATTTTATCTTCGCATCCTGCCGGCTTCTCTTTTTTGGATTTTCCTTCCGCCCGGACTTTTTGTCAAACTGCCCTCCCGTTGGCGTATTCTGCTCCCGGCTCCGACAATTCTCATCAGCTTATTTGTCTCTCTTTCAATATTCGCCTTCCCTTTGGTTTGGGTGTCTAATCTTCTCGCCAGAGCCGCACTCGGCAAAGCTTTTTTTGCTTTTTTTCTCTCGCAAGGTAATTTGTCCAAGTCAAAAAAGTATAAAAGAATTAATGATTTCCCTCCAATCATGATCTGGGTTAGCGCCGGAAAAAGATTTTATCTTCTAAGGGCGTTGACTCAGCTT
>VGKB01000079.1 GCA_016867255.1 Candidatus Moraniibacteriota bacterium | reverse complement strand
ATGCTTTTTTCTTTGAGATGGAAGTTGATAAATCCCGGTTTTTCAACCTTAATTCTCTCAATGAATTCCAACTTGGGCAGGTTATGGATAATCTCTTTGGCTATTTCTAGAGGCGCTTTTTTCAATCTCGGGGCTAACAGCATGGCAACATTGCTGGAATAGTCACCGTGCCGATCGTCCGCCGGCTGTTCAATAACCGGTGCAACGTCTAAAACATTAAGGCCGGCTAAGGCTTTTTTTAGCGCGGCTTGAAGGCTTGATCTAAAGCCCATTGGCGTCATATGTTTAGGCGGTTACAAATTTATTCTTTCACTACCCGCTATACTGTTATACTACACGCTGGTTTTTCTATTGACAAATTCAAATATAGTGATATATTGCCACGTTTAGGTTAATTTTGGGTATTTCATAATTATCTAACGATGAAAAAGCTAATCGCGTCAATTCTGGCTATGTCTTTTTTGGGGATCGCGCTGCCGATGGCTTCTCCGTTTCAAAGTGATGGCGGGTTGGTAGCGACTATTCAAGCCAAGTCAAAGAAGAAGAAATCAAAGCTGGAAAAAGCAAAGGAAAAGGACACTAAAACCCGGATCAAAAGATTGAAATCAATGGGAGTCGCAGAAGAATTTTACACGGGAACTTACGGGGGCCACATGAGCCGCAGGGAATTTGGGGAGGCATTAGCCAAGTGGATTGTCTATGTTTACACAACCACCGGCCAATTGCCTAGTTTTAAAAGTTCCGACCTGTCTGATTGGGTAGTGCTTAAGATAAATGGGCAATGTATTTCTGGCGCCGCAGTATGTAAAAGATGGGAAGAGTAATACAGCCGCTTAAGTCCAATAAATAGAAATAAGGCCGGTTTTTAAACCGGCCTTATTTTATTCTGCCGGAAAACTTACTGCCAGTAACCAAATAGACTCATCAGTAAACCGTAGAGAAAAAATAGTATCGCAAACACATTTATAGCTGACGATAAAAGGAAAACATACCTCTTAACTGGTCCGGTAAATACGCCCGGAAATTCTCTCTTGCAAAGGAGGCTGACTATGAAGGGGATTACTAAAGTAACGAACAAAAACGGCAGCATAAACATTATCATATCTTGCAGAACTAATAGCCAGGCAATTTCCCCGTCGGGCGTTAAAATATTCTTGTTTTCCGGATAAAAGTAAGCCGGCACCAAGCTAGAAACGGCCGGGACCGTGAGAATTGTCAACAGCCAAGCCAGAAAAATCATTTTCATTGAGTCTTTTTTGCCGTTTTCCGCCGGCGCGGTTTTTGTTTTTTGAGGCATTTTATTATTTATTTTATTTATTATTTATCCATAGTTTATTAAGGCACTTGTTAAGACAAAGAAGAGCTTTAGTTTTTTCAATCATTAATTTTATTGGAAGAAATGCTTTTGTCAAAAATTAGATTATTTGCTCCTGTTTTAATAATTTCATCTTAGTCTCTTTGCCGCGGTTATAGTTACCTATTTTTCCGTCAGAACGGATGACACGGTGGCAGGGAGTTTTACAACCATCAGCCTGTCCGCCCGCCTAAATGACGCAGTCGGGCAGGCCTCTGGCGGATTAGAACTATTCAAGAACTTTTTTCTTGAATTTATTCGCTTCTTTTATAAAGAAATTCTGCCATACGCTGAGAGGTAATTTTATAAGCATCTTTGGATAATCCTTGACTTTTTTCGCTAGTAAAAACTTGCTTCCCAGTTCTAAATAATCAATGTGCCAGTCAAACTTTATTTTCGCTTTTTTTATCAAATCTTCCATTTCCCAACCCGTCCTTTCAATAATCAAATAGAGATCAATGAAATCCCGGGAACGTGGCTTCTGGTAAATGGTAAAAATTTTATTAGTTGCAATATCCATCAGACTATCAATAAATAAACATTTTCTTTTAATCTTTTTTTCAATTCTAGGAAAAGGAAAGTAAGTAAATTCAGTTTTAATAATTTCCCTGTTTTTTAAGTGAAGAAAGAATAAATTCCGGTTGAAACTGCTTTGATAATCAATCTTCTTAATTCCAATTTTAGCCTGATTCTTTTTGAAAAAAACTGAAATGGACTGGGGGTTGAATTCTTGTTCGGCAAAAAAATCCAAATCTTCGGAAAAGCGGTGTTTTAAATAAAATTCAGCCAAAGCCGTTCCGCCGGTTAAGTAAAAATTTCGGCAGATATCTTTATCTTGGCTGACAATATCCAGGATATTTTTTTGGTCGGGAGCTAAAGTAGTTTTTACCTCCTGGGCCATAGAAGCATCTTTAAATAATTTTTTTTGAGAGGGTCTAAATCTAACTTTTTCCAGTTCTTCTTGAGTTCTTTAGCTTTGATTTTTTCTTTGCCCAAGCCAAAATTTACCATTTGCTCTAGCCGCCAAACAGTGTAAGCTTTTCTGTCTTTTTTAAGCTCAGTTATATCTGTTGACCAGTTGTACATTGCGGCTAATGATTTTCTTATGCAGTAATTATAGGGCAGAAATTTGCCGTTGGGAAGAAGATTTTTTGCACGGGTGGAGGGAGTTGAACCCCCGATAATGGATTTGGAGTCCATTGTTATACCGTTTAACTACACCCGCCTTCGCTAAAGCTACGGCGGGCAAAGCCCGCCAGCTAAAACCACTGATAGACAAAGCCCGCCAGCTAAAACCACTGATAGACAAAGCCCGCCAGCTAAAACCACTGATAGACAAAGCCCG
>VGKB01000078.1 GCA_016867255.1 Candidatus Moraniibacteriota bacterium | reverse complement strand
ATTCACGCCAGCCACGTCCAGCCCCGTAATTTTACCGGGGTCGGAAACGGAAGGGAAAATACTGCTCGCCGCCGCTATGGTAAATTTTAAGTCGGCCGTCCTCTCCTTAGGGGAGGAAATTTTTGTTAATTTTTCCTTCGCGAAATCCTCCCGACAATCTATTTGGAACCAATTATCAGCGCTTGCCGCCCCAAAAAGAAAAAACAACGTGTTGACGGCCAAAAAAGCCGTTAGGACAAAGACTAGCCCCGCAACCGCATATTTAGCAGATCTTTTAGCTTTTAAGAGTGATTTATGTTTTCCTAAACTAAAAATATAGAGAAGTCCCGCTAAAGTAACCAAAAAAACCGCCGTTACCGCGCTTAACCCCAAAAGCCAGTTAAAGGCATGTTGAAATGCCTCAAGCAAGGAGCAAACCGAACAATCCAAGCCGGAGCAGGAAACTATTTGATTGCCGTACATTTATTTGATGTTTTTTATTTTACTATCTTTATCAGCTACTAAACTGCTGTCCGCTGTCTAATATCTGACATCCTCATAAAAACATATTACAATGATTTTAAATTATCATCATCTAAAATATAAATAAATTAATGGCTTACAGCTTAAAGCTTACCGCTTACAACTGCCAGAAGGGAGGTGGACTTTAGTGGAATATTCAGCGTCTTATCAATTAGGAAGCGGGGATGTTCAAGCCCTGCCGCCGGAGGCCGCCGCGGGTATTGCCATGTTTGCCGGAGGAATGTTTTTGTTCTTGATGGTTTTTGCCATCGCGATGTATATTTACATGGCACTTTGCTTTATGAAAATTGCCCAAAAAACCAACACGCCCAACGGCTGGTTCGCTTGGATACCAATCCTTAATGTGATCCTAATGCTGCAGATTGCCAAAAGGCCCCTGTGGTGGCTTATCCTGTTTTTAATCCCGATTGTCAACTTGGTGATTATGATTATCGTTTATGTTGACATTATTAAGGCCGTAGGCAAACCAGCGTGGCTGGTAATCCTTCTTTTTATCCCGATCGCGAACATAATTTTGCCGGGCTATCTGGCATTTTCCAAGAGCGAAGGAACTGCTTCAGCCGCAGCGGCTTCACCGCAAGGATAGAACCCTAGGAATTGGGAATTTTGAAGTTAGAATTTCGATCCCAATTACCAATCCCAAGTTCCCGATTCGGAAGTCAATATATTAGATTCCAATTGTACAAGTCAAAGAACCGTTCCAATGCGCGGGCGGTTTTTTGTATTGGATGGTAATTTGATAAAACCGTAATTTAAAAATAGAATACCTACAAGTGAAAAATGAATAATGGCTAAAGATCTTGACTATCTCGCTTTTCGCCTCAAAAAAATGAAAGTATTCCTCCGCGGTAAGTACGGCCCCGAGGCTTTGGGAATTCTTAAAAGAATTGACGGAATGGAAAGCATTAAGGAAAGAAAGCGGCGCCGCGACCTAGTGCGGGAACTTCATAAAAAAGGTTATTCTTTACGGGAGATCGGAGCTCTTATGAACCTCACTGGGCAGGGAGTTAGCTCGATCATCAAAAGCCGCGCCAAGTACCGGCCGCGCAAATCTAAAAAGAGCGAGAAGCAAAAATCCCTTTTTTAACTCCAAAGAAATTCATTCCTTTCTTTCCATCTCGTTTCTCCACGTTTTATCCCGTTCCATCAACTCTTACGGCTCGTACGAGCTTGGCGGGATACCGCCGTTTTGGACAAAACAATCCCGCTCAGAAGGGGAGGCGCTGTCCCACCAATATTCCACATCGCCGTTAGGAAAAGAACAGGTCTTCTTTTTAGTTCCTTCTGTACTCTTTTTTACCGGCTGAGGAGCATAGTCAGAAGTCCTTGAGAGACTGGCTCCGCATTGGGCAATATTAATATTGGGATCAAGCGTTGCGATAGTATTTTGGATATTGGTGTATTCATTATTGTAACCCGGCCCGAACGCCCGCAACTCCATCCCATAATCGCCTGCCAACCACCAAAGCGCCGTTGAATCAGGATTAGTATAACTGGCCCGAAAAACCGTCGCTTCTCCGTTCCAATTAACGGTTTCCAGCCAAGCCAAGTTGCTTTCAATCTTGGCCGCTCGGCTTTGGGCGAAGTCCTGCAGGGCCGTCGCGACAGTAATCGGCACCGCTTCCGCCCAGACCTGCGCTTGATTGCCTTTTAGGATAACCACATTGGAATTATAAGTCATTCCGTTATTTCCCCAGGCGGCGGGATAGGTTAAAGTGTAACGATGTTTGCAATTCCAATAATAAATCCCCGCCATTTGAAAATCTGGATCCACTATTGGCCGGCTGCCTTCCGTCGGATTAGAAAAGCTGGCATTACCAGAATCTCCATAGCTAAGGGATTCTCCCTGTGAAGCGTAAGCGGCGGAGGGCTCAAAAATTTCAATCCCTTCCGCAATTTTTTGCATATCCAAAACTGCTTGTTGCGGCACATCCGGCGGCATATTACCGTTAAAATGAGAATAGACAAACACATAAAGACTGTTGCGGCCGACCACTTCACCCATAGGAAGAAGGCCACTGCTATTACTCTTTTGCTCTTCGTCCCAAGAATCTGCCACATAGGCCGAAATACAAAAGGGGCTGGTATATTCAGGCAATTCTCCGGTATATTCTTTATATTTTGTGGGGAGGAAAAAGCAAGTCCTCAACACCTCAAAGTCGCCGCCTAAAGTCTGCTTCTCCGCCCGGTAGTTCTTCCAAGCGGGAGTGAATC
>VGKB01000077.1 GCA_016867255.1 Candidatus Moraniibacteriota bacterium | reverse complement strand
TGGTGCGAAAAATTTGCGACAACTGCAAAACTGCCGTAAACCCGAACGAAAAAATTAAGGCCGACATCTTAAAAACGCTGGAGAGAATTCCCCTCGCGGAAAAAGAAGCCGCCAAGATTAACGAAAATAAAATTCAACTGTTTCGCGGCAAGGGCTGCGACCATTGTTCAAACACTGGAATGAAGGGGCGAATCGGCGTTTTTGAAGTCTTGAAAATCACTGATACAATGAAGAAGATTGTGGAGCAGGAAGAACTAAAGGGAGAAGTTCTCTGGAAAGAATTTTATGACCAAGGGTCACTCACTATACGGGAAGATGGGATAATAAAAGTCTTGCAGGGAATAACCACTCTAGAAGAAGTTGAAAGCGCCACTGCCGACACCAGCAAGGACAAGACTTTTGAGCCGGTGGAAGAGAAAGGGAAATAGCTCATAAACTTTACGAACTTTATAAACTAACATACATGAAAAACAACAACAAAAAAGTACTCATTATTGAAGATGATCCGTTTATCGCCGATGTTTACGTCCTTAAGTTGGAAAGCGAGGGATATAGCGTGGAGACTGCCGAAGACGGAGCCAAAGGAATGGAAAAATTAAAAAACAAAAAATACGACGTGGTCCTGCTGGACATCATTATGCCCAATATGGACGGTTTTAAGGTTTTGGAAAGGATAAAAATGGCGCCGGAATTAAATAAAATCCCGGTGGTGATTCTCACTAACTTAAGCCAGAAGAAAGACATCCAAAAAGGCATTGATTTGGGAGCTGCCGATTATATCGTCAAAACCAAATTTACTCCCACGGAAGTAATTAAGACAATTAACAAAGTGTTGGAGGGAAAGTAGTTTATAAAGTTTGTAAAGTTCGTAAAGTTTATAAAGGATAGGATTTTTCTTTATGAACTTTACAAACTTTTAACTTTACCAACTTATTATGCCTTCCGCCATTCAGTCAGAGCAACAGTTGAAAAAACTTCTTGAAACCGTCATCCAACAGGGAGCTTCTGATTTGCATCTTTCAGTTGCCCGTTACCCCACTCTACGGGTGGACGGAAAATTAATTCCGCTTACCAGCGAACCAGTGCTCACCCGCGAAGACACCACCAATCTCGCCGGCGCCCTCCTAAACAAGGAGCAAGCGGAAATCCTCCAAAAGGAACTACAAATTGACTTCACTTACGAATTGGAAGGAAAAATGCGCTTTCGGGTTAACGTATTTTATGAAACAGGCAATTTAGCCGCCGCTTTGCGCCTTATTCCGTATAAAATTAGGACTATTGAGGAATTGAACCTGCCGTCAATCCTCCACCAAATTATCCTCCATAATCAAGGCCTGGTTTTGGTTGTAGGCCCCACCGGCGTAGGCAAATCCACCACTTTGGCCGCCCTGGTTGACGAAATAAACCATACCCGCACCGAGCACATCATTACCATTGAAGACCCAATTGAATACATTTACCAGCAGGACCGCTCCATCATTAACCAGCGGGAGGTTTACAAAGATGTTAAGTCATTCGCCAACGGTTTGCGCGGTTCTTTCCGTGAAGACGTGGATGTACTGCTGGTTGGCGAAATGCGCGACACTGAGACCATTGCTACCACTATTACCGCCGCGGAAACGGGGCATCTGGTAATGGCGACTCTCCACACCAACGATTCCGCCCAAACAATTGACCGCATCATTGACATCTTTCCGGCTTCCCAGCAGCAACAGGTCCGCTCCCAACTGGCTAACATACTGGTGGCGATTGTTTCTCAAAGATTAATTCCCCGCATCGGCGGCGGGAGAATTCCGGCCACGGAAATCCTGCTTAACAACGACGCGGTAGGCAACCTAATTCGGGAGGGGCAGATTCACCAGATCGTAAACGTACTGGACACCTCCCTGGAAGAGGGGATGGTTTCCATCAACCGCTCCTTGGCGGAGCTCGTGAAAGAAGAGCAGATTACCCTTGAAAGCGCCGAGGCATTTGCAACCGACAAGCACACCCTGCACATATTCCTTAGGTAGGACATTAAACCCCAGCCCCAATTTTTAGATTTACCCTAAATTATACCTAGAATTATTTGGAGCTTAGGACTTATAATTTAAAACATGGATCTTTCGTCGCCAAAAACTAATCCAAATTTTCCCTCCCAAGGAGGTTATTCGGCATTCGCCGACGCAACCGGGCCAAAAAAAGCGGCGGGAATTGGTTCAATTGTCTGGATTAAAACCTTTCTTAACCGCCCCAAAGAAAAAGAACTGGTAACTTTCCTGCGGGAGCTGGCTATCTTAGTTGAGGCACGAGTCCCTCTGGTCCGGGCGCTGGAGTCCATAAAAAAACAAAAATACAGTCCGGGACTTATTGAGATGGCCGGCAGCTTCCAAAAAAGGGTGGAGGGAGGCAGCCCCCTTTCGGAAGCCATGGAAGAATACTCCCGCTACTTTTCCCCTCTTTACATTAACGTAACCCGTGCCGGAGAAGCCTCCGGACGGCTGGACAAAGTGCTGAACTATCTGGCGGACAACCGGGAAAAGCGCTACGAATTGAGAAGGAAGATTATCGGAGCCCTGATCTACCCGGGAGTTATCTCCATCAGCTTCCTGGCCGTCTTTATCTTCCTGATGGTCTTTGTGATGCCCAGTCTCAACAAAACCCTGACGGAATCGGGAACCAAACTCCCATGGACCACCAAACTGGTTATCGGCACCAGCGAATTCCTGACGGGCCACTGGCTGGTGGTATTTGCTTTTGCCGTTGGGATTATGATAGGAATGCTCTATTATCTGCGGACCAATGAAGGCAGAAAACAATGGGATTTGAT
>VGKB01000076.1 GCA_016867255.1 Candidatus Moraniibacteriota bacterium | reverse complement strand
GAAAGCGTGATTGAAAAAGCCGGGATAAATCCGGGTACGTTCCGGGAAAGCGGCGGTGAAACGCAAAAAGAATCCGGGGGTGAACCTATTATTGCCACCGGGGAAGAAAAAACCGAGATGAAAATCCAACTGGAAGCCAAAAATAGCCAAAAAGGCGTTCTTTTGGACTGGACCGATGGAGGAGAAAACTGGGATTCCTGGAAAATAATCAAAGGCGACAAAGCAGAACTTTCTTACCCAAGCGATTCCTACCGGACTCTTTCCAAGGAAGCGAAGTCTTATGTTTGGGAAGTAAGCGGAGAGAAAAAAACTTACTACTTTAGAATTTGCGCGTACAGCAACGAAAAGGGTTGCGTTGCCTGGAGTGATACCAAAAGCGTGGAGGCGGGAGGGGAAAACGCCGGTGCCGATCAAACTTCTTCCTCCGCCTCTGCCGAGGAAAGATCTTCCGGCGAATCAACCTCAAGCACGTCTTCCGGCTCCGGTTCTTCTTCTAGCCAAAGCAACACTGCCAGCGGGAAGACCTCTCGCGGAAAGTGTGAAAACTCCGGAGGCCACTGGTACGGCTCCACCGGCATCTGCCAATGTCCCAAGGGAGAAATATTTAAGGGAGGGGCGTGCAAGAAAAAATAGTTCGTCCCAGCATTTTATTTAGTGCCGGAAATTAAAGTTTTGAGATTTTGCTTCATTTCTCTTTCTATGTCTCTTTTTTTGATCGTTTCCCGCTTGTCAAGCCGGCTTTTCCCTTTGGCTAAGCCCAGCGCAAGTTTAATCCGGTTGTTTTTAAGGTAAGCGCGGAGCGGAATAAGGGAAAATCCTTTTTCGCGGAGTTTGCCGATAAGATAATTTATTTCCTTGCGTTTAAGCAGTAATTTTCTTGTCCGGTCAGGGGCAATCTCACCCATAATATTTTTTGGCTGGTAGACCGGAATGTTGAAATTTAAAATATAAAGCTCATCGTTGGAGACATAGCAATAAGATCCCTCCAATTTGCCCATTTTATTTCTTAACGACTTGACTTCTTTGCCCGTAAGTATTATGCCCGCTTCGTAAATTTCCAAAATTAGATAATCGTATTGGGCTTTTCGGTTGCGAATTAAGATACTCATTGTTAAATTGGCGGGTTGTTATATTGTTATGAAACACACATCCTGATAGTTACAAAACTCCCCAATTTTAGCTATCCGCCTGGCCAAACATCTCTTTGGAAAACAATTTTAGAGCGCTTTCCCACGGGTTCACCGCGTAAGAGCCGAAGGCGCAGAAGGAAGCTTTGCCCATTGTCAGGATAATATCTTCCAGCCGCTCCCGATCTCCCGCCAAGGTCTTGTTTTGGGCAATTCTCTCCGCCAGAAGGAAGAGCTGGTAAGTCCCCTCCCTGCAGGGTACGCACTTCCCGCAAGATTCACGACGGAAAAAACGCGCCCAGGCCAACAGTAATTTTTTTAAATCAGTTTGACTGTCAATTACCAAGACCGCGCCGGATCCTACCGGAATCTCCGATTTTTTGTCGTAGCCCAAAGGCTTGTCAATTTCTTCCAGAGAGTAAAGAACGCCCGAATCGCCCCCGACCTGAACGCATTTCAATTCCTTGCCGGCGGGGATTCCTCTCCCGTAGTCTTCAATTAGTTCTCTTAAAGTTACGCCTAAAGGCGCTTCGTAAACTCCCGGACTATTGAGGGCGCCGTTGAGGACGAATAATTTGGTTCCAAAACTTGTCTCACTCCGACCCAGCATTTTGAAAGATCCCGCTCCTTTTTTTAGAATATACGGGACGCAAGCAAGCGTTTCAGCGTTGTTTATAAGCGTTGGCCGTCCAAAAAGGCCTTTTTGGACAGGGAAAGGCGGACGGAGACGGGGCTCTCCTCTTTTTCCCTCAATAGAATTTAGCAGGGCAGTTTCTTCCCCGCAGACGTAACTGCCCGCCCCCTCAAAAACCTGAATTTCAAAACTAAAATCGCTTTTTTGAATAGACTTTCCCAGCCAGCCGGCTTGGATCAAGTTGGCAATGGACTGGCGCAAAATATGGGCGGTATCCCGATAACTGCCGTTAACATAAACAAACCCTTTTTCTGTTCCTGTCGCCCAAGCGCCCAAAAGCATGCCTTCCAAAGCCAGGTAAGGACATTTTTCAATGATTAGTCTGTCTTTGTAAGTGCCGGGTTCAGATTCGTCGGCGTTGCAAATAAAATAGGCGTGAGCAACACTGGAGTTTTTTGGGGGACTGGCTTTTTTTATTTCTTCCCGAGCTAAGCGCCATTTTGTTCCGGTTTTAAACCCGCCGCCGCCCCGCCCCGCCAGTCCGCTTTTTTCCAGCTCTTCAATTGCGTCAGCCGGCTTTATCCCCCCTGCCAAAGCTTTCTTGAATACCGAAAAGCCACCTCCGTCCAAATATTCCGCCAGAGTTGTTTGCCCTTTATCTGGCCAAAAAGCGGTGATGACCTTGCGGTCATTTTCTTTTTTCTTTTCCTCCATTTGTAGAGAATTTTAAACGCTAAAACTTAATCTTTCCTTGATTGTAAAACCGAAAAACGTAAAAAATTAATCAGACGGAAAACCAGCTAATAAGTCCGTAGACAAAATTGCGCGTATAGGGGTAAAAGATTATCATCCCGATTACCAACGCCCCCGCGGCCGAAATCAGCACCGCTCCGGCCATAGTGTCCTTAACTACTTTGATTTTTTCGGACCTTTGGGGCCGCACGGCGTCTATGGTCCTTTCAAGAACCGTGTTCACAAGCTCTAAAGCCAAAACCCAGACAATCAAAAGACTTACCAGCAGCTGTTCAATGAGCCGCAAAGGGAAAATAAACATCATAAAAAAGACTATTCCGGCAATAATCACTTCCGAGCGAAAATTTTGCTCCGTTTTCCAGACGTAGACAATTCCCCTAAGAGCGTAACGA
>VGKB01000075.1 GCA_016867255.1 Candidatus Moraniibacteriota bacterium | reverse complement strand
CTCCCGTCGTGGCGGGGGATGACAAAACAGAGATAAACAATAAAAAGTGTAAATAACGCTTGAGTTTCTTACACTTAAAAACGAAAAATGTCTTCGACGCGGGTGCTGAAGTACTTGGCCAGGCGCAGGGCCAGGTGCAGGGAAGGGGAGTATTTTTGCTTTTCTAAAGCGATAATCGTCTGGCGGGTAACGCCGAGGATCAAAGCCAGCTCCTTCTGGGAGATGTTTTTGCGGAGCCGGTGCTCCCGCACCCGATTTTTAAGATTTTTAGGAGATTTATGTTTTGGCATAGAGATAATGTAACATAATTTTTACCCGATGGCACTTTTCCCCAAGTTTGCCCAATGTAATATAAAACGTACCTATACTTTTTTCCCCTGCAGCCAGGCGAGGTCGAAGAGTTGGGCGGCGGAGCGGGCGATGGCGGGGGAGTGAATAACCACAATATAGAAAGGGTCAAAGGATGTTATTCCTAATACGTCGTCGGCGATGGTGAAATCCATCTCCATTTTTATCCCTTTGGGCAAGATTCTAGCCTGTTGGCTCGCCTTGCCGGCAGAGCGCAGGCCGGCTTTTTCCACCATTTTCGCCCAATCCCGGTCTTCTTTGGAATCATTTAATAGGTTTTTTTCTGTTGATTTAACCCGGCCGGACCGGAGGCGTTCACTCCAGCGGACTACTTCGTCCGGAATTATTTCAAAAAGACGCTTCATGGAACTCAAGTAGCGGACATTTTTGGCAGTGCTATACATCCGGTAAACGGAAACCACCGCTTCTTCTCCTTCAAAGAACTCAATGCGGGGTTTTTCCCGGCCTTTATCTTGCAGGGCTTGGATCATGGGCAGCACCATCCGCAAGCTTTCGGCCGCGGCGCTGGCGTTTTGCAGGACCCGGGCAGGGTCGGAAGCGGAAAAGTTTTTTATTTTGCCTTCCCGGAGTTCTTGGGCGTAACCGCGTTTTTTGAGCCGCTCAAGGACGTGGTAAACAATGGCTCTTTTCAGTCCGGAATGTTTTGCGATTTCCGTTACCGTCCCCCGGCCGATGGTCAAAAGGGCAAGGTAGGCCTTGGCTTCTTTTTCATCAAAACCAATATTTTTAAAAACGTTGGCTAAATCAATGTCCATGTTGTTTATAATATTTCATATCTCATATCTCATAAATATCTCATGCTTCATTCTTCATTATTTGTTGTCCACTTTTTTACGCGTATGCGAACAAAAATGGACAAAATTTATTGTGTTAATAAAATTAACAAATTTATAATAAATTGTCAAATAACATTATAAATAATACAAAAAAATTGTGAAAACTATTGACAAAATAATATGTAGGTATATACTAACCTGTTCGTTAGAAAACAATTTTCTTAGCGGATAAGTACCTTGAAAATTCTTGTCCGAAAATTTCACGAATGTGCAAGAATCGAACAAGGGGAGTTTTAAATCAGCTTAACTCAACATGTCATCCTCGGGCTTGCTTTGCCCATCCGAAGCCGTAGGCAAAAGAGGGACCCGAGAATCCAGGGGACAAAAGGAGAAGAAAGATGCCTGAAGAGCAAGAGAAAAAACGTAATTACGAAGAGGTCTGGCGGGGTGAAAGGCTGATAAGTCGCAAAAAAATCGTTAAAATGAGCCATAAAGACTGGATAAAGTGGCTTAGAATCCAGCATGGTCTCACAAAAGGATCCGAAATGCTTTTTTATGTTTTTGGGTTAGTACAACAGTTTTTTTCGCTGAACTTCTTACTCTTCGAGGCCACAGGATTCAATCGGCAAATAGAGCTATGGGTCCAGTTTTTGATTAATTCTGGCTATGGATTGAATTTTTCAGAACGTATATTGTGGTGGGGATTTTTTTGTCTTATCTTTATTGTCTCGTCGGGATTGCTCGTGATTCTTTTTTGGATGGGATCGGTAATTGAAGAATCGAGAAAAAACAGGGCTAGGGAGCTTCTTACAAAGTACGGGGTTAAAGAGAACGAGAGGTATATAGTAGGGTTTTGGCAAAAAAGAAAACTAAGGGGGGGAATAAAGAGTGTGTGATAAAGGCATCTGAATAAATTCTTTCTGGATTCCAGCTCAAGGCCGGAATGACAAAAGGAGAAATGGTAATAGAATAGCCGGTGAGGAAGTCGCGAAAGCGAATATCCCTGCCGGCTCTTTTTGTTTGACGGAATAAAAATTATTGTATATACAATGTATAGCATAAGCTGTAAATAAAAAATATGGCCTCGGTGCAAATAAATGTGCGGACAGATCTTAAAACCAAGCGGGAGGCGCAGAAGGTGGCGGCCGGATTGGGACTTAATCTAAGCCGGCTGATTAACGCTTATCTAAAGGAAATTATCAGCTCTAAAAGGGTAGAGTTTGCTATTAAACGAGAAAAACCCTCGCCTTATCTTATTAGATGCATTAAAGAAGCCGAAGAGGACATTAAGCGTGGCGATTATTACTCTTTCGATAATTCCAAGGACGCAATTACATTTCTGGACAAAAGAATAAAAAAGAATAAAGACAAAGCAAAGAGGAAAAAGTAACTTTGTCGATGAAGATCATTTATCCAAAAAAATTTTTGAGACATTTGGATAATCAACCTGTTAAAATACAGGATAAGTTTTTAGTTCGAGTAGCCCTCTTTTCTGAAAATAAATTCAACCCAATCCTACATAACCACGCACTTAGTGGAAAATATGAAGGATTTAGAAATATTAATATCAACTGGAGACATGAGGGCAGTTTTTCAAGATTTTGGAAATACTGTCGTTTTTATTTGTCTCGGGACACATAGTCAGCTTTACGGGTAGGTTTAGCGGCCCAAATCGCGGCGAGGGCGAGCCAGAAAATGACGGCCAGGTCGTTTTTCATGTAGGGAGTGTCTATGAGGCCGTGGAGAAGGAGGTAGATGAGGTAAGAAAGCGCCCAAAGACTAAGAGGGTCT
>VGKB01000074.1 GCA_016867255.1 Candidatus Moraniibacteriota bacterium | reverse complement strand
ATTTTTTAAAATTTAGTTTTAAATTGTTTTGCGTTGCTTCACCTTTGATAAAATGACCGGGAAGAAGCTCCTTTATCTCTTTAAACAAGGTTTTATCTCCCGGAACGAAAGAGTAGCGGAAAAAATCAAATAAGTTCTCTTTTGCTATTTCGGGCTGATATTTATTATATGCACAGATGGCTTTAATTTCTGAGGCAAAAACCAAAACATTTTTGTTTGGCTTAAAATAATATAGTGGTTTTACTCCCAAGCGGTCCCGGGCAATAAAAAGTTTGCGCCTTTTTCTATCCCAAATGGCAAAAGCAAACATACCGTTGAATTTTTCTAAACATTTTTCTCCCCAATGTTCAAAGGCGTGAAGAATAACTTCGGTATCTGTTTTGGAAATAAATTTGTCTCCCAATCTTTCGAGATCCTCTTTTATTGCTTGGAAATTGTATATCTCTCCGTTAAAAATGATGATTTTGTCTTTATATTTCATCGGCTGACGGCCCTGGCGGGAGAGATCTAATATTGAAAGCCTCCTTTGACCAAAACCAACATATTTATCGTTATAATTGCCGCAGTCGTCAGGACCTCGATGAGTCATCGAATCCCGCATCTTAAGCAGGTTCTTTTTTTCGAGAAAATCGTTATTGTCTGAAAAATTAATTATTCCAACAATGCCACACATAATCCTGTTCGTTTATTTTTTAACTTCTACTTTTGGATCAAGCCAACAGAGAGGTGTACCTAGTCCTACCCTAAGCATGGTTGGAATATCTTTTTTTACAAAGAAATATCCAAAATGCCCTTGATAAAAAGGGTTGGAAAAAGTTTCGTCAAAAATGTCAAAAGTAATTTTGTATTCTCCAGTATTCAAACCAAGATTTTTGTAAGGAATTTTGATTATTGATTTACCTTTATCAATTGAAATTTTTTTTCTTATTCCAACTGGTTCAATATTTTCTTCATCGGAAATTTTATTTTTTACATATATAATAGTGGACCATAAGTAAGCTATGTCCACTTTCATAGGAGAATTAATTTCAACTTCGATAGTCAAGGGCTCTTCGGAAGTAAAATTTTTCTTAATAATTTCGTCTTTTCCTCTCAAGATAAATCGGTTAACTTTAATATCATTTGTCCCAAAGCCTTCAAATTGCTTTACTAGATTCAAGCCCTTAGGGCTACTTTGTTTTTCTGTTACTGCAAAATCAATTTTTTTCCCAGTTGTCAAAATCAGCTCATAGATGGGAACAAGATCTTTCGGGGATCCAATAGCAATTTGCTTACCATGGTCCATTAGTATTGTTTTAGGGCACATAGCTTCGATATTTTGCATATTGTGGCTTACTAGAATAAATGTAGTACCGTTTTGGCGCATTGCGCGGATTTTGTCCAGGCATTTGCGTTGGAACTTGGAATCGCCGACAGCCAGAATTTCGTCGACCAGCACGATGTCAGGCCGGCTGTGGATGGCAATGGCAAACCCGAGGCGGACATACATTCCCGATGAGTAAGTGGAGACCGGCGCGTCCAGGAAATCGCCGATTTCGGCAAAATCAATAATGGAATCCATATTTTTACGGATTTCTGCTTGGGTCATGCCCAAAATCGCGCCGTTTAAATAAATATTCTCCCGGCCGGTCATGTGGGGATGAAACCCCGCTCCGACCGCGATAAGCGCCCCGATCCGGCCCTTAATCATTAATCTTCCCCGATCGGGTGGGAAAATACCGTTAATCATGCGAAGAAGGGTTGTTTTGCCGGATCCGTTAGCGCCGATAAGCCCGAAAGTTTCTCCTTTCTTAACTTCAAAATTAATGTCTTTAAGCGCCCAGAATTCTTTTTTGCGCAGGTGGCCGGTGTCAACTTTCATTCCCAGCATATTGCGGGCCACGTCCACCGAGCCATAAAACATACTCCGCTTCAGCGAGCGGCAGAATTTCTTATGCAAATTTTCAACTTTGATAACCGTGTTTTGGTCCATATTTAAATCATTTTCTCAATTACTTTTTCCTCGGAAACGTAGAACAGGCGCCAGGAAATTATAAAAACCACCAGGGAAAAAGCAGTAGCGTATAAAAACCGATCTAGGTTGTCAATGCGCCCGTAAATAATCGTATCGCGAACTGCCCCCACCAGGTAAGTAAGCGGATTCCACTTCATGACCGCTTGTAGGAAAGGGCTGCTGAAATTAGGAGCGTAGATCACTGGAGTGAGAAAAATTAGAAATCCGAAGAACGCGTCAACAATTCGGGAAATTTCCCCGGCCACCACGCTTATAACTCCCACGATCAAACCGATGCCAGAACCGAGGAAAAATAAAGGAAGTGCCACGATGGGGAATAAAACAATTTGCCAACTGGGAACGATGTTAAAATACAACAGTACCACAATATTCATCAAAAATCCGATTAAAAAACCCGCCACATGTTGGGCCACCTGCTTCATGAGCAAAGCTTCGTGGGGGTATTTCACTTGCATGATAAACCCACCCCCGGCTCCCAAAGTTCCGGCCGCCGCGCCGTAAAAACCCATAAACAGGCCCCAAATTGAAGTGCTCAATAAAACATAAGCCGGATAAGGTATGCCGGTATCGCCGGGATTTAAAATACCGGTGGCGTTCATTAAAACCCAGGAAATGATGCCAATTACCGGCGAAATGAAAAGCCAGCCCATCCCCAAAAAAGACTTCTTGTAGACGGCCATAAAATCCCGCTTAAAAAGCTGCCAGATCAGTTCGCGGGAAGCGCGGATATTGCGAACCATTATCAACAGGCTGCGCAGAAAGCTGATTTTCTGGCGCTGGTTAGACTCGTAGATGATTATATTTTGACTATCTGAATTGCTGGACATAAAAATTTATGAAAAGGAAATGATGATGTAAGCTTAACTTATATTAATAAATATCAAGTATCAATTTGCAAGTTTCATTTAAGAATCAAGTTTCAAGTTTAATTTGAAATTTGATACTTGAAATTTATATGAATTTTGA
>VGKB01000073.1 GCA_016867255.1 Candidatus Moraniibacteriota bacterium | reverse complement strand
TTCTTCAATTGTTTCTTTATAGCCCAACACTAAAACCCACCTGGCTTTTTCTTGTTTGGCAATGCGAAGTTGAGCTTTTAAACTGGTTTTAGTAAAGGATTCTTTGGTGGGAATACCGGCAGCCCAGAGCTCCTGAAAAAGCCTGAGAGCCTGGTGGCGGGATTTATCGCCAAGCTGAGCGAAAAAGACAACAGGATGATCTGGCTTTTTTTTCTTCTTTTTTAGTATTTCTGTTACCAAACGATCCATCCCAAGGGCGAAACCGACGGCCGGGGTGAATTTTCCTCCGAATTCCTCAACTAAATGGTCGTACCTTCCTCCTCCTCCGAGAGCGTTTTGCCTGCCAATCTCATCTCCCTCTTTCCAAAATTCAAAGACAGTGTGGGTGTAGTAGTCCAATCCGCGCACCAATTTAAAATTCAGGCGGTAGGGAATTTTAAGGGAATCAAAATACTCTAATACTTCCTTGAAGTGTTTATTGCAGGCCTTGCACAGATTGTCAACAATTAAAGGGGCTTCTTTTAACTGTTTTTGGCAGCGCTCTTCTTTACAATCAAATATCCGTAGAGGGTTTTTCTTAAGTCGGATACGGCAGTCTTGGCACAATTTTGACTTAATCTGGGAGAAAAAGCGTTTTAATTGCTTATGAAATTCCCTCTGGCAATCGCGGCATCCCAAAGAATTTACTTCTACAATTATGTTTTCTAGCCCGAGTTCTTTTAAAACATGAAAAGCAATCTGTACCAGCTGGGCTTCCGCGATGGAATATTCTACTCCAATAATTTCAAAATCTATCTGGTGGGATTCCCGATACCTTCCTTCTTGAGGTCTTTCATAACGAAAGATGCTGCCAATAGAGTAAATTTTTACCGGGTGGCGCCAGCTTTGCATTCCGTCTTCAAGATAAGCCCGCACGATGCTGGGAGTAAGCTCCGGCCTTAAGCAAACATTATCTCCCCCCTTTGTTTCAAAGGCGTACATCTCTTTATTGACAATGCTGATGCTTTCTTTTTCGTTGCCCCGCAAATACAAATTGGCATTTTCCAAGACGGGGGTTTCAATGTAATTATAATCGTAAATGTTTGCTATTTTTTCAATGATGGAGCGAGTGTTAACCCATTCTTTAGCTTCAGGTCCAACGATATCCCTCATTCCCCGGAGGGTCTGGAGAGAGAAATGTTCACTTTGTCTTTTTTTCACGATTTCTTCAGCTTGCCGCTGACGGAGTTTTCTTCGACCCATAAATCAATAGTTTAAAGTTTATCTATACTGTCATTATCTCTTTTTCTTTCGCGTCTGCAATCTGGTCAATCTCGGTATTGTATTTGTTAATGATTTCTTGTAATTTGTTTTTTGAACGAAATTTCTCATCCTCTGGCAGGGAACCGGTTTGACCAAGTTCTTGGATTTTGTCCCAAGCTTCTTCCCGGTGTTGTTTTACTTGAATTCTGACATTTTCCTTTTCTCGTCCGATTAACTTAGCCATTTCTTTTCTCCTTTCTTCCGTTAGAGGGGGTAGGGAAATGAGAATTGATTCACCGTTATTTTGGGGAACCAGTTTTAAGTCAGAATCGCAAATAGCTTTTTCAATGTTAGTCAAGTCGTCTCTATTCCAGGGGGTAATGGCTATCGCTCGCGGTTCGGGAATATTAATAGACGCTACCTGTTTCAGAGGGGCTTTACTGCCGTAATATTCAACCATTATGCCTTCTACCAATGAAGGATTAGCTCGGCCAGTGTGAATTTTTCTGATTTCTTCCCGGAATTTGGCAATGGATTTTTTCATTTCAGAATCAACCGATTGAAGAATTTGAGTTGGACCCATAGTATTAAGTATTTATTACATTTAATAAATTAAGCCGTTAAGCAAATTACCCAAATTGACCAGCGAAACGATTATCAGCTTGGCTATTCCCCCAAGTATTCCTAGCCCGAAAAAAAGAATAAAAATCAAAAGGAAAGGACCATAATTCTCCAGCGTGTTTCTTATGGAGCTTATGTTGGCGGGCAGGAGATCGAAAAGTACTTTTGAGCCATCAAGCGGAGGAATGGGCAGGAGATTAAAAATCCCCAACATCACATTTATGGAAATTATTGTTTGAATCAACGAATAGAAATCCATGCTCCAATTTTGGGAAATTGACGGGGGGATGAGAGCTATAATAACGATGAGTATAATGGAAAGCAAAAAATTGGAGAATGGTCCGGCGACACTCACCAAAAGCTCGCCGTAGCGATGGCGGAGATTGTAGGGGTTTATGGGGACTGGTTTCCCCCAACCAAAACCTAATCCTGTGGTAAAAATAAGGATGAAAAGAATAAAAGTGCCCAACGGATCCAGATGGCTTAGCGGATTTAGCGTAAGCCGCCCGGCGTGTCTTGCGGTAGGATCACCCAATTGGTTTGCCATCCAAGCGTGAGCAAATTCATGGATGGTCAATCCGATAATAATCGCGATAACAAACGAAAGAGTGCCTAAGTTTAGTATAGAATCCATCATTTTTTGTCACGAAAACTATGTTTCATCATAACATCCTTTCCGCTTAATAGCAAAAACGGATTAGTAGATATATCCTTTTACGGACCCCGATTTTCCGTTAATAGTGCGTTTGCTGACTACGCCAAAACCTTTATAATTCATTTCGGAAATGGTAACCGTATCCCCTTTTACACTTTCCACAATGCCTACGTGGCCCCAGCGGCTTTCATTGGTAACAATAATGGCACCGGCCTTGGGAGCCCTTCCGGTGTTAGCCCCGTAAGCTTTGGCGTGGTAGAGCCAGGTACCGGCATTACCTCCCCAGGGAACATGGCGGCGGGAAGCGACGTACCAAGTACACCAACCCCAAGGGAACCGGTGAGCTCCGCTGGAATAGTAGTATTTGTTGAATTTGCGAGTGGTATCAATTCCGCCGGTAGTTGTTTCGGGTTGGACAGCGACTGAAGGGCGCTGAGGTTGTCCGGGGGCTACACCGTCAGGGAT
>VGKB01000072.1 GCA_016867255.1 Candidatus Moraniibacteriota bacterium | reverse complement strand
GATATCAATGGCGATAAAAATATCAGGATCGGACCGATAGTCCACCAGTTCCTTAAAAAACAAAGAATATGATATCTGGTCTAAATTTCGGGGAAAACCGTCAACGAAAATCGTTTTCTTTTCCAACTGGTCAATTTCTCTTTTCAGGAGGGCCATAATAAATTCGTTGGGCAGTAGAGTTTTTTGGTCGCGGTTAATCAACGCTTCAATGGCCTTTTCCGGCTCCAAATATCCCCGGTAGTTTTTCCTCAGATAATGAAGTAAATCCCGTTTTTTCGTTTTGTCCGCCATCGCTTCGTGTACTTCCCGCACGATGTCGCCTACCGACAAATGGCCAATCTTATCCTTCCCAAACATTTCCACCAACAATTTAGTGTAAGTTCCTTTGCCGGAATTTTTCTTGCCCAGAAAATAGGCGATAAAGGTGTTCCCCTCGTCAAAATAGCGCTTCAATTTTTTAATTTCCTCCCCGGCCTTCGCCCGGAAATATTGTTTACGGCCCTCAACCGTACTAAGGTCAAAAATATTACTTATCCCTTCAACTTTCGTTTTAAGTAAAGGGAATTCTTGTTCGTATTTCATAGAGCATTTAACTTTTAATTCTTAAAATGGGCTTAATTTCTTAGATTTCAAATTAAAAAATTCCAAATTTCAAATTTAAAATTGATAATGTTGATAACGGAATATTTTAAAAGTAGCAAAAGCCAAAATATCCTCTAACTAAAATAGTAAACGATAACTTCTTATGTTACAAATCAAGACCGAGGCCGTTGTTTTAGAAAAAAAGGCAGGATACGGTGATGAAGGATACGTATTTTTGTTCACCCAAGAATTTGGAATCACAAGAGCGACCGCTTCGGGCCTTTTAAAAAGCAGTTCCCGGCTGGCCGCCTGGACGGAGCCGCCCAGTCTTATCACGGCGGATTTCTTGGTCCGTAAGGACGGTCATTCTGGCAAACGGCTGCTCACTCTCTCGCCGAAGAATTTTTTCCCCCGCGTAAAGTCCTGCTACGCTAATCTAAATTGGTGTTTTGGCTACGCGCAGATTCTCAGCCACTTTCTTCCCAGTAACATTCCTCTGCCTAAATTATACCCGATTTGGAAAGAAATTCTTTCCCACCAAAAATCCTGGGAAGATGGCAGAGGAAGAAACTTGAATTTCGCTTATTTAGTAACTAAATTACTTAAACACGAGGGGGTTCTGCCCGAATGGCGGCATTGCTTCTCCTGTGAAAAACCTTGGCAAAAAGAAGAGCCGAGCTATTTTGTTTTCGGAAGGGAAGGTCTTGTTTGCCGAGAATGTTTCTCTAAAACATCTCCAGCGGGGCAGAATAGTCTTCCCTTGCCAAATGTTGTTTTAGATTTTTTAAACATCTTTTCCCAGGAAAAGGAATTAGTTTTGCCCAAAAGTGTCTTGCGCGTTCCGGAGGAAATAAGGATAATCTTGGAAATATGCGATAAATCAGCCAAAATTACGGAGCTATTTGCCAGAGTCAAATCTCAAAATATAATAAATGATCAAAGCTTTTTAAAGCTCAAAAACTTTTTGTTGATATTTTTAATCTCCCTTTTGTAAAATTATGCCGGATGTAGCGTCAAAAATCCCTCCGCAAAACATTGAAGCCGAAATCATGGTCTTGGGCGCTTTAATGATTGACGAAAATGCCATCATTAAGGTTGCCGACTTTCTGCGGGCGGAGGATTTTTATCGCGGCGCCCACCGCGTAATTTTTGAGGCCATGCTTAAGCTCTACGAGAAACAGGAACCTATTGACATGCTCAATGTTTCCAACGTTTTGTCGGAACAAAAGAAATTAGAGGAAATCGGGGGAGCGAATTATCTGGCTAATCTGGTGGGCAGCGTGGCTTCCTCTTCCAATATCGCGTCTTACGGTAAACTGATCCAAAAAAAAGCCACTTTACGAAGGTTGATTGAAGCCGCGGCCGAAATCAGCGAGTTGGGCCAAAGCGAGGACGAAGATGTGGAAAAAGTGCTGGACAGGGCGGAGCAAAAACTTTTCGCCGTATCCCAGAAGCATAATCGCCAAGAATTTATCCCAATTAAAAACATCTTAGGGGAAGCTTTTGAAAGAATTGAGAAAATTCACAAAGATTCCCACCTTCTGCGCGGCGTTCCCACCGGATTTCGGGGACTGGACAATATTCTTGGCGGCCTGCAACGTTCCGATCTGATCGTCCTGGCTGCCCGTCCCAGTTTGGGTAAAACCACCTTGGCGCTTGACATTCTGCGCCACGTTTCCGTCAAGGAAAAAATTCCGGCCGCGATGTTTTCTTTGGAAATGAGCAAAGATCAGCTGGTTGATCGGCTGCTTGCCGCTCAAGCGGAAGTAGACCTTTGGAAACTGCGTACCGGAAAACTAGAAGACGAGGGAGAATATAATGACTTCCAACGCTTAGGAGAGGCCTTTGGTATCCTCTCCGATGCGCCGATATTTATTGATGATACCGGTACAGCCAACATTATGGAAATGCGCACTTTGGCGCGGCGGCTGCAAATGGAAAGCGGCATAAAACTGATTGTGGTTGATTATCTTCAACTAATGGAAGGCCGCCGAGCCAGTGAGGGGCGGGTGCAAGAAATCGCTGAAATCTCCCGCTCGCTGAAAGGATTGGCCCGGGAATTAAATCTGCCGGTCATTGCCATATCCCAGCTTTCCCGCGCCGTGGAGGCCCGTTCACCCCAGATACCCAAACTTTCCGACCTTAGGGAATCCGGCTCCATTGAACAGGACGCGGACGTGGTTCTCTTTATTTACCGGGAAGACCGGGAGAAAAGAGACTCGGAAAGGCAAAATGTCGCGGATATAATTGTGGCTAAACACAGAAACGGCCCGTTAGGCAAAATTCCTCTTTACTTCAACGAAAGTACGGTCAGGTTTACCGATTTGGAAGAGAATATTGAAGAGCCGATAGGATGAGATAGTTGCAAAACTTCCCCTTTAACTTTTTTTGTAAGATTTACGCGCCGTAGAGCTTATACAACACCAGCACGTCCAG
>VGKB01000071.1 GCA_016867255.1 Candidatus Moraniibacteriota bacterium | reverse complement strand
TACGTCACTCAATAAAATATAATTTCATACTAATCACAGCGGCAACTTTATTTTTGTCGTTATCCTTCTCTAGCCCTCAAAAAACTCTAGCTAAAGAAGATTCAAACACAAATACAAACAATAATACTAATGTCAATTCAAACCTTAACTCTAATTCCAATAGTTCTAGCCCAAACACTAATCCGGAAGCCCTAAAAAAAAGACAGGAAGAAATCCGCCAAAAAGAACAGCAGCTGCAATCAATCCGCACACGAGTCAATGCCTACGAGCAAAACTCCGACATAATTGCCCAAAAGGCCCAAACCGTAAAAGAAATGCTTCTTTCTTTGGACGAAGACATTCGGCAAATAGAAAACGCTTTGGCGGAAACCGAAAAAAACTTAAATGTTATCCAAAGATCAATCAGTGACAAAGAACACGACATCTTGATGAAAGGAGAAGAGATTCTTAAAAAGCGAGATATTCTGGAGGAGTACGTTCGGGAATTAAACCTACTGGACAAAAAATCCACCGTTGAAATTATTTTGGAAAAATCCAGTTTCTCCGATTATTTCAAAGAGGTGGAAAATATTGTCGCTTTTGAACATCGGCTGCACGAATTCTTAGGGCAGCTGCACACTGATCGAACTGCCATAGGAAAAGAAAAGGAAGTTTTGGAAGAGAAAAAAAATGAACAGCTGGCGCTCTTTTCCATTCAAGAAGAGCAAAGAATTATTCTGGAAAGAAATAAAAAAGACCGAGAGGATTTACTGCGGGAAGCGGCTAATGAGCAGGAACGGCTAGATAATCTTATTGAAAAAGGGTCGGAAGTAGCCAACCGGCTAGCTTCAGAAATTACGGCTTTACAAAGCTTGGGAACCAAAATTGACTTCGGGGAAGCTTTAAAAGAAGCAAATGTTGTCTCCGGCTTAACCGGAGTGCGGCCGGCATTTCTGCTGGGAGTGCTTAAGGTGGAATCTAATATGGGATCCAATGTGGGAGGCGGCCGTTACGAAAATGACATGAACCCCGCCCAGTGGGATCGCTTTAAGAGCATTTGTTCTGAATTGGGATATGATCCGCAGGACCGCCCGGTATCGCGTAAACCTTGCTACCGCAGTTTGGACGGGAAATGCCGCGGTTGGGGAGGAGCGATGGGCCCTGCCCAGTTTATGCCTAGTACCTGGATGGGCTATAAAGAGGCGGTAGCCAACCTTACGGGGCACAACCCACCCGATCCCTGGAATTTGCGGGACGCCCTTACCGCTATGGGGTTGAAGCTTTCAAAAGTGGAAGGCGTTACCGCTCATGACCGGAAGGCGGAGCACAAAGCAGCCAGCATCTACCTCGCCGGGGGGAACTGGGCCAGTTTCGGCTGGTATGGCGACCGGGTACTCAAATTCGCAGATCAGTACGAAGCCCAAATTAAAAATGAATAGTCCGTCCCTTATTCGCAGGACACCCATACTTTTAATTTTTCTTTTTTAACTTTTCACTTGCACCCAATGCCCGAACCTCTTCACGATATATCAAAGCTCACTACCGGCGCCGCCATTCGGCGCAGCCGCACTATTTTAGGCCAGAAAAGAGACATTGCCAGCATCAGCAGTATCATAAAAAAGATCAGCCGAAGAAGCGCTGAAAAGGAAAATCTAATTCTTTTTTTAAGAAGACACTGGATAAATCTTTTTGGACAGCTTTTCCCCTTTGCCGCTATTATTGTTTTACTCTTTGTCATCTTTTTGCTCTTTGACTACTTTATCGGCTTTGACTTAATCAGCGATCTTGAAATGCAAATGTTGCGCTTTGCTATAGCGCTCTTTGCTTTATTTTTATGGAGCTTCGTTTTTATCGTATTCATAGACTACTACCTGGACATCTGGATTGTTACCGAGCAGCGCATCGTGGATATTCAACAAAAAGGGCTTTTTCGCCGAGAAATTTCCGAGCTGCGTCTGGAAAAAGTGCAGGATCTAACCACTGAAATCACCGGAATCATTCCAACTTTTTTTGACTACGGAGATCTTTACGTGCAAACTGCCGGTAAGAGAGAGCGTTTTCTGTTTAAAAGCATCCCTCATCCGGAGAGAGTGAGGGATGTAATATTGGTACTATCGGAAGAAGAAGGAAAAATCTAATTTTTCATTGATCATTGAAAGATGAATATTATCGTTATAGGTCACATTAACCCTGACACCGATTCCATCGTATCCGCAATTGCTCTCGCCCAGCTTCTCAACCAAGAAGGCAAAGAGGCGCAAGCTTTTTTCCGGGGCAACCTTAATAAGGAAAGCCAGTGGGTTCTGGATAATTTTCAAGCTAGAGAATTAATTGAGGAAATAAACGAGGTATTAGAAAGCAAAGAGGTTTTTTTCGTTGACTTTAATGAGGCCGACCAATGCCCCTTTAACCCGGGAAAAATAAAGTTGGTTGGGCTTATTGATCACCACAAACTAAGGAGTAACTGGAGAACCGAAGAGCCAATCTTATTCCGCATTGAACCGGTTGGCGCAAGCAGTACGCTCATAGCAAAATTGTTCCGGGAAAAAAACATCCCTCTGCCGGACAATCTCGCCAAAATGCTTCTTTGTGGAATTATCTCCGACACTTTGAATTTAACTTCCCCCACTACTACCGAAGAAGACAGGAGTTGGGTTGGAGAATTAAGTGAACAGACTAATGAGAATGTAGGAAAACTGGCAAATAACCTCTTTGAAGCTAAATCAGACTTAAGCTCCTTTACGCCTCAAGAAATTGCCAAACTGGACTATAAAGTGTTCAACTTTTCCGGAAAAAAAGTAGGACTAGGCGTCATTGAAACGGTGAGGCCCGACAACGCGAAAAAAATTGAAGCGGAACTCAAAAAAACTATTAGCGAAATAAAAAGTGAAGAAGGATTAGATTATATCTATCTGGGCATTGTGGATATTTTAAACAACAAGACCGAGTTGCTGATTGCCAGCGAAGAAGCAAAGAAGCTAGCCCGAAAAGCTTTTCCGGAAGGGACAATAAGCAAAGAAAATTTAATCTTAGAAGGGATTGTTTCCCGCAAAAAACAAATGGTGCCCGCGCTGGAGCGAGCTCTGCTGGTCCCCTTG
>VGKB01000070.1 GCA_016867255.1 Candidatus Moraniibacteriota bacterium | reverse complement strand
CAACGCGATTCTCATTAAAACCAACCAGATTGGCACTCTTTCTGAAGCGGTGGAATGCATCCGGCTTGCCCAAGCCCACAAGTTTAAGGTGGCGGTGTCCCACCGCAGCGGGGAGACTTCCGGCCACTTTATCGCTGATCTTGCCGTGGCGGCCGGCGCCGATTTCATTAAAAGCGGCGCTCCCTGCCGAGGGGAAAGGGTGGCTAAATATAACCGGCTTCTGGAAATTGAGAAATGGATGTAACAGCCGTAAGCTGTAAACAATAAGCCGTAAGGAAAAAAATTCTGCTACTATTTAATTGACAGAAAATTTTTTCTGCGCTTAGGTACCTTGATATATTTAATTTATAAGCAATAAGTTACGAGTATAAATACAAGCTCTAGAAGGTGTTCTGAATTTTTCTTATAACTTAAAGCTTACTGCTTACAGTTGATAACAACCGGCCAGGATGTTGCTTGCAAGCTTCTTTTCGGGCGATCCCTCCTTCAGCCCCCAAAGAGGTAAGGGAGAAGAAACCCTCGTGGTCAACTTTTCCGGCTTGTGAGCGACATCATAGCCGTTTGTTCTACAAATATAAGGCATAAAAGCCATAGGGTATAAGCTGTAAACCATAGGGATTGGAAACATTCAATAAAATAAATGTCCGTCATATCAAGATAGCCACAAAACATGGCACCATTAACACTCCCACATTTATGCCCATTGCCACCCAAGGGGTGGTCAAAGGCCTAACAATTTCCGAAATTGGCAAGCTCGGAGCTAATATTATACTGGGTAATACTTACCATCTTTGGCTGAAACCAGGATTAGACGTTATAAAGAAGGCGAAAGGTTTACATAACTTTATGGGCTGGCGAAAACCGATCCTTACTGATTCGGGCGGATTCCAAGTTTTTTCACTGGGAAAATTCCAAAAGACAACCGATGAAGGGGTTTGGTTTTCCGAGCCTAATTCCGGTAAAAAACACTTTCTGTCGCCGGAGAAATCAATTGATATTCAGCTAAAACTAGGCAGCGATATTATTATGGTTTTAGACGAATGCCCGCCAGGATTAAGTAGTAAAAAAGTGGTTAGAGAAGCAGTTCGGCGAACTAGTGATTGGGCTAAAAAATGCAAGGAATATTTCACTAAAACGGCAAGGAATATCAAAAAAAGACCACTTTTGTTCGGGATTATTCAAGGTAATGTTTATAAGGATTTACGTACCGAGAGCGCCAAAGAATTACTTAAAATTGGCTTTGACGGTTATGCTATCGGGGGAGTGGCTGTGGGCGAACCGCGCAAATATCTCAAAAAAGTTCTGGAATATGTTGTGCCCCTTTTACCGAGGAATAAGCCGCGTTATTTGATGGGAGTGGGAAGGCCTGAAGAGCTGATTGATTCAATTTGCTCCGGTATCGACTTGTTCGACTGCGTCATTCCCACCCGCGAAGGCCGCCACGGTAAGCTTTTTATTAGATCTAAAAAATTTTTCTGGCTGGGTAAAAAAAATAAATTTGCCTATAAACCCGAAGAAATCTACAAAACAATTAACATCGGACGCGTTGAATTTAAAAAAGACCTACGCCCGGTAGATCCTCATTGCGACTGCTATTTGTGCAAAACCTACTCCCGTGCTTATCTTCGCCATCTCTTTAAAATCGGTGATATTTTGGGGCCCCGCCTCGCCTCCCAGCATAACTTGAAGTTTTATTTGGAAATGATTGGAAAAATGCGAGCATAACTTTTAATTTATTTAGTACCGCTTTTGACAAAATTAACATTAAGTTTATAATGTAATAAAAATTATTACACTTAAATTAAAAATATGCGCAACATTGTAAATATTTCCCTCCCAAAAACGCTTAACCGAACAGTTGAAAGAGAGGTTAAGAAGGGTGGCTATGCCTCTAAGAGTGAATTCTTCCGCTATCTGCTTAGGCTATGGAATGAAAAGCAGCTAGCAAAAGTTTTAAACGAAGACAGGAAGGAATTTGAGGCAGGGAAGGGAAAGGTTCTAAAATCACTCAAAAATTTAAGATAACTGACCTTAATGAAAATTTTATACTTGCCAAAGTTTGCCAAGCAGTATAAAAAACTACCCTTGCAAGTTAAGCTCCAAGCCGAGGAAAAAGAAAAGGTCTTTCGGAATAACCCTTTCGATAAGAGCTTAAAAACTCACAAACTCAAAGGCGAGCTGGTCGGTTTCTGGTCTTTTTCGATTAACTACAGCTATCGAATAATTTTTGATTTTCAAGACGAAAAAACCGTCCGGTTTTATTATGTCGGTGATCACAGCATCTACAAATAATCCCGGTCGGGTATTGAATAAATTTCCTGAATCTTATTTCTTAATATAACAATTTATAATAATTCTTGCATTACAGTACAACAATTATCATCAATATTTCTGTTTGTTAAGGAAAAACCGACCATTTATAGTGATCGAACGCCCAATCCAGCATTTTTTGCATTTCGGTAAAGCGGCCGAGTTCGCCGGCGTCCAGCACGACGCCGATTATTTTGCCCTTGCCGGGCAGTTCCCGCATCATCATCAGGCAATAACCGGCTTCATAGGTAAAACCGGTTTTCGCTCCTAAAATGCCGGGATATTCCCCTAATAATTTATTGGTGTTTCCCACTCTGTGTTTATTTTGGAACTCATCGCAGCTTGTTATTTCAATGTGCGAAGGCGTCTGCATAACCTCCAAAATCAAAGGGTACTTTAAAGATTCTTTGCCAATTATCGCAATATCGTAAGCGCAGGAACGGGAATTCTCGTCGTCCAACCCCGCCGCATCGGAAAATTTGCTGTTTTTTAATTTTAAATCGTCAGCTTTTTTGTTCATCAGCTCAACAAATTTTTTTTCATCGCCCGCAAAGTGTTCCGCGAGGGCTCTGGCCGCGGTATTGTCGGAATTCATGAGCATCGCCTTAAACAAATCCTTAGCGTAGAACTTCTCCCCGTATAAAAAATGGACGGTCGCTCCGCCCGCGGACGCGGCGTGCTGACTTATCTCCACTCTTTCATTCCAATCCTTCACTAAATCCATAAGCACTAAGGCGGTCATTACTTTGGTTAAGCTGGCAATCTTGTGGGATTCTAACATTTTGTCCCCGTAAAGCACCTTTCCACTTTCCGCGTCAATAAGCACGGCTTTTTTTGCCCA
>VGKB01000069.1 GCA_016867255.1 Candidatus Moraniibacteriota bacterium | reverse complement strand
AACATTTTTTCATTTTATTTGATTGTAATTGCGAATGAAATTGCTGGGACTGCGCCAGTATTCCAGTTTCGTGCGCAGCGTACCTTCGCGGTAATATCCCGGCAGCACAGCGCCCTTCCAGGGGCCCAGATAAATCGCAAAATGCAGATGAGTGGGCCAGAAGCCGTTATTTGGGGTGTAAGATTGCCCTATAAGGGCAATGGTTTGGCCAATTTTTACCTTATCGCCGGTATTGCAATATTTTTTGCCTAAATGGCCATAAAGAGAATAAAAATCGTTCTTGGTTTTGCACTGGCGGTGGCCGATAATGATAATGCCTCCCCAATTTCCTTTCCTTGGTGCTCCGGGATGGATCCCGCAATAAACGACTTCACCGGCGCCAATCGCTTTTATTTTCGCGCCTGCCTTACAGCGCGCGTCTTCGCCCAAATGAACGCCCTTGCAGGCGTTGTTTGAGGATACGTTTTGTTTAAAGGAATACCCGCTTACCTTATAACCGGCAAGCGGCAGGTTTAGTTTACGGGCAACGGGATACATTATTTTGGAGATACGTGGGAAAGTAATAATTTTGCTGCTGCTTTTTTGACCTCAAAACCAATATTGTAGAAGCCGTAAGCAATGAGCAGGAAGCCTGCCGTCCAGCCCAAATCCAACAGCCGGTAAGGGACTAAGAATTCTTCGTACTCTTTGCGGTAAACGGCAAAAAGGATATCCGCAGCAAGAAGAGCAAAAAACCCCGCCAATATGCAGATCCAGGGAAGACATAATTTACCCTTTTTATACCCCAAAACGATCGTCAGGATGTTCAGGGTGAAAATTATAAGAATCAGGTCTCCCAAGCCGTAAGCAATCGCTACCAGATTATTAATGAGCGTTTCTTCCGGATCAAAAGCCAGGTAAATTCCAAAATAAAATACCAAAACGCTAAAAACAACCGCAAAAAGGGCGCCCACTAATGCCTTTTTTAAGTCCCAGCTTACCTTGTTGGTTTTCAACTCCACGAATAATCCAATAAGGAGAATAGGATAAGCAATTAGATAGAAAAAATCCGCGATTGAGGGGAAAGGGTCTTTGTCTAAAAAGTACTCAAATATAAACCAAATAAACTCGCCGATAAACCAAAAGAATACTCCCAGAGATAAAATGGCGATTGCTTTGGCGTGAGGGTTGTTTAGATTGTAAGTCTTTACCGCATATGTGCCACAAAAAGCGGCAATAAGGGGAGGGAGAAAAGTCCAGAAGTAAGCCGCAAGACTTTCAAAATCGCCAAGCAGATAGCCAGTGCCCGCCGCAACAAAGAACAGGAAGAGCGTGGCGAACAAAAAGTTTTTTGACATGGTAGTTAGTTTTAAAGTATGTTTGTATTTATTTTTTTGAGTTTTTCTAACTGTTTTTGGGTATTCTCCGGCCCTATCAAATCTTTAAGCGATTCTTCAAGAGAGGCAAGAATTTCTTTTTCCGCTTTGTTTTTAAGTCCTGCCCGATACAGTTCGGCGGCGCTTTTGCCGTAATTAAGATAGACAATTTTACACGCTTCATCAACCAAACTTTTCCTCTTTAGGATGTTCTCCATTGCGATACTTTATTTTTATTTTTTAAATTTTAAATTTAATTTTCCCTTACTACGGAAGGATGACATCTTTTTACATTTTATCCAAGACTTCAATTCCGATTAAATTCAAACCCCTTGATAAGGTTTCTAAAGTAATTTTCGTTAAAAAAACTCTGAATCGGGAAGTCATTTTGCCCTCCCTGCTTTTTAAAATCGGCTTCCTGTTGTAGAATGAGTTGAATCGTTTTGCCAAGTCAAACAGATAATTGGAAAGAAGGTTAGGCGCGAATTGTCCGCCTGCCTCTTTAATAATCTCAGAGAAGTGGATCAGCCAACGGATTACGGCAGTTTCTTCAGGACATAGCGTTATTCCGGTAAAGTCTTTGCGGGAAAAATTAGGCGATTTCGCTTTTTTTAATACGCTTTTCATCCTGGCGCAAGTGTATTGAAGATACGGGCCGGAATTGCCGTAGATATCTAAGGCCTGTTCGTAATCAAAGACAATGTCGCTAAATGTATTGTGTTTTAGCAAGTAATACTTCAAGGCGGAAGCGGCAATTTTTCTGGGATACGGAGATTCGGCGTGCTTTTGCCTGATTTTTTTCTCAAGCAGATTAAGCAAGTCGTCTACCAGAACTATTAGGCCGCGGCGCCCCGACATGGCGTATTGATTTTTTTCTTTGTCATCTTCCAATCCCAGCTCACGGGCGGTTTTGGAAGAAAGGGAGACTACTCCGTAACCAACATGGTGAAAGCTTTCCGCCTCTTTTGAAAAATTCATTGACTTAAGGCATTCTCTGATCACTTTTTGGAGATGGGATTGGCGGGCGTCTATAAAATTTACCACGCGGTCGGCTTTGCCGAAAATATCATTTTTTTTGCCGTGTTCACAGGTTGTCCAGAGATCCTTTTTTTGGGTGCTTACCGGGTACTTTGCGTATTTAAAACCCTCGCTTAATTTGGCGTATTTCCAGAGATGGTAGGCAATGTCTTTTCCGGTGTAAGTGATTGTCTGATCTGATTTTATCAGCACTTTTTCCTTGCCGTCGGAGGTTTTGATTACCCAGCAGCCCTTGTTTTTGCCGGAATTTGCTTTATAATAAACAGGAAGACCGCTTAATATGTCTCGGGTTTTTTCCCATAATTTGTTTTTTATAATCTCGCTTTCCCAGACTAACAAGTCATAATCAATCCCAAATTCACCGACAGTCTCCAAATTGGCTTTCAGAACCTTTTCTACTTTGGTTATTATTTCGTCAGCAATTTTTTTGTCTTCCTGGTTATCCAATGTCTTTAAAATTTTTTCTCTAATTTTCAATATTTTTTTGTCTTTTTCTATAGCTTGGGCGGCTTTCACATAAGCCCGGCCAGCGTAGTGGTCATATTTTTCGTTCTCCTTTTGCCCTACTCCCAGTTCGCTGATCCCGAGATAAAAAGTGGCTACCTGTACTCCGGTATCGTCCACGTAGTATTGAGTTTCAACATTGTTTCCCAAGAACTCCAAGATTTTTTCGCAGGCGTTTCCGAGGCAAGCGCTGCGCAGGTGGCCAATATGGAGGGCTTTGTTGGGATTGGCGTTGGTATGCTCAAGAACGATCTTTCGGGCGCTTTTAGGCGTTTTTGGAGTTAACCCCCCCTC
>VGKB01000068.1 GCA_016867255.1 Candidatus Moraniibacteriota bacterium | reverse complement strand
TTGAATCTGACGCGTGATTTCTTCCTGATCCTGTGTAAAGACGATCTTGGCCGGTTTTTTGATCTGGGTAATATCAAAATCTTCCGGGACGATAAATTTTATTTTGTCGCGAAACTGCCAAGTGTAAAAACGAATTGGCTCAACGGCTACCGGCAGATTAACGTCGGTGCGGAAATCATCCTGGTTGGTTATTATGTAAAAATTTTTATTCTGTTCGGATATGATAGTTTCTCGCAGGGATATCCCAATTCCAGACAAGCGGTATTCAAAAGCAGAAAAAGCGTCCTCGGTTTTCCCCCAAAGGAAAAAGTACGCAAAAACGTTAATGGAGAAAGTTAAAATTAAAAGAACGACAGTAACTAATTTTATTTTTTTTGTTTTTATGAAACGATCTAAAGCAAGTCCAACCAGCAAAAAGGTGGGCGGTATGGCTCCAATGCTTCTTAGAGCGTGAGGCAGTCCCTCGTTGGTCATAATTGAAGGCAGCAGAAGAAATATCCACCAAGAGATTAAAAAACACCAGCCAACTACTTGCCAGCTAACTTTGCTGGGGATTTTCTTCCCGGAGAATTTTTTAAGGAGTGTTTTTAGGAAAAGAAAAATCCCTCCGATCACTCCGGCGAGAAGAGCAATCCCCCAGATAGGCAGGACAAGAGGCAAATAGGGATAGTTGTGACGCCAGTTCTGGTCCCCGTAAAAAAGGAACGATAGCATGGTAAGGCCGATGCTCTTTCCTAAGTCAAAAAACATATTAGGTGACTTTAACACTGAGACATTGCCGGTGCGGCCGGTGAAATGTTCGGGCTGATTCAGGAAGTCTAAGGCCATTGGCGCGGCAGTGACGGCCGCGAAAATTGCGGTGACCAAGGCGTATTTTAAAAGGGATTTCCAATGGTGGCTGAAAAAGATCAGGGCCAAGGCCCAAAGCGTTATTATCGCGGCCGGGAAGATCCTTACCGCGATGTAAGTGTGGAACGATAAACCCAAAAGAAGACCGCCGACGGCAAAAAATCCAATCGGAGTGCTGAACAGACTTTTTTTGGAAGGAGGCGGAATATTTTTATAAAATCTATAAAATCCCTCAATCAGAAACGCCGAAGTCCAGGAAATTAACAGTACCATTAAAATAGCCCGAAACCCGACCCGGGAGAAATTAAGGTGCCAGTAGCTAAAAGCCGTTAGCCCCAAAGCGGCTAATGATCCGAACCTTCCCGTTAACCGGCGGGCTATCCAATAAATTGCCGGAAGCGTCAAAGATCCGATTAAGGCGGGTAAGAACCTAACGACAAACAGACTGTTGCCGAACCAGTGGAGCAAATAACCCAATATGTTTATGTAAAGCCCCTCGCGTCCTTGGTTGTTTTCGTAAAATAATTTCCAGCCGCCCGCTTCAGCAGTAGTAAGGCCATCAGTTGTGTTCATGGCCTCGTCTGGATAAAGGCCGGGAGGAAGACAGGTAAGGCCAAAGAAACGGATAAAAACCCCGGCGATTAAAATAGCGGCGACTAGAAACACTTCTTTTTTTTTGATGAGCATTTAGTTTAGATTACCGTAAGACTATTTTTATCTTTTTGTCTTTTAATCTTTATCCGGTTTTTTTTAATACCTCTCCCGATCTTACTCCCGGGATCAAAACACCCCTTTCAGCTGTTATCTCTCCGTTTACTATTACATATTCAATTCCTTCCGGATAACTAAAAGGTCTTTCCAGAGTGGCGGTATCTAGAATTTTGTCCCAATCCCAGATTACAATGTCGGCTCTATAACCTTTTTTGATTTCTCCCCGATCCTTAAGGCCAATTTTTTTGGCCGGAAGTCCGGTAATTTTGTTTATGGCGTTAGGCAGGGACAAGATCTCCCTTTTTTTTACGTAGCGGGCCAAAAATCTGGGAAAGGTACCAAAACAACGGGCGTGGACCAAATTTCCGCTTGCCGCGTCCTCTTTTTTATATCCGGCGCCGTCGGAGCAGACGATAGCCGCTTCATTTGAGAGCGCGTCGGTGACATTTTTTTCACTCAAGAGCTTCACCAAAACAGTCCCCTGATAATCACTGGCCAGTACCAAGTCAAGAACCACCTCTTCCGGGCTCACATTACGGGAATAAGCGATTTCCGCAATATTTTTTCGGACCAACAGTTTTGACAAAGGAGATGAAGCAACCACGATTTGAGAGTAATTCAGGGAATTTTCTTGCATTTCGGCAATTATCTCTTTTCGTTTGCGCTGGTCGCGCAGCGTTTCTAAAACCAACTCTTTGTTGTATTCAGTAAGGCGGGAAGGGAGAAGAGTATAAAGGACAGGATTGCTGAAATTATACGGGTAGACGTCAAAATTAATGTTTAACTGACGTTCGCGAGCTTTTCCGATTAAGTGAAGCGCTTGGTTGAATTTCTGCCAAGCTATTTTACCGACGGCTTTTAAGTGGGAAACCTCTAGGTTTACCCCGGTTTCCTCGGCGATGGCAATTGCTTCCTCCAGTGAGGAAATCAAGTCCTCCTGTTCGCCCCTGAGATGAACGGTGAAAATCCCATTATTCTTTACAACTATTTTCGCTAAAGCCATTATCTCGTCCTGGGTGGCTATCTTGGCATGGGTGTACGCCAGTCCGGTAGAAAGGCCAAAAGCCCCTTCTTTAAGCGATTTTTCAGTCTCGTATTTTAAGGTTTCCATCTCCTCCCTTTTTATGGGACGGATATTTTCTTCCAGGATTCCCCGGCGGAGAGTGGCATGGCCCACTAAAGTGCCAAAGTTTAAACGTAGCGGTCGGTTGTCTTGGATAAAAAGGAGTAATTCACTGACTCGGTCCCAATCTATCTGAATGTTCTGTAAATTGGTCCATTTACGAAGGGATTTAATGCTTCCTTCTCCAATAATAGGCGCTAACGAAGAACCGCAGTTACCTCCAATGATTGTGGTTATTCCCTGAAAGAGTAGGCTTTCTTGGTCGGGGTTTTGAAAAAGAGTCCAATTGGTGTCAGAATGATTGTTTAAATCTATAAATCCCGGAGTGACAATTTTGCCGTCGGCTTTTATTTCATTTTTGGCAATTTCATTTTCCAGATTGCCTAGAGCCGTGATTTCTCCATCTTTTACACCAATGTCGTTAACTTGGAGTGGAGTTTTTCCACCACCGTCAACAACTTTCCCTCCGCGAATTATTAAATCAAGCATTTTTTATTTTTGATTAGCCGATTTTAGTTGTTTTTTTAGGTATTTTATCAGATCTTTTTGAAGCACTACCTGTTGAAT
>VGKB01000067.1 GCA_016867255.1 Candidatus Moraniibacteriota bacterium | reverse complement strand
ACAAAATGAGTCCGATTATTGACATTGACATGTTCTATTTCAGCGACTGATTCTCGGTCAGTCAAAGCTCTAGACCAACTTGAAAAAGGCGTTACCCAAAGTAACGCCTTTAATCATAGGAATTAAAAAAATAGTAATGTATAGTGGTAGTGTAATGTGAAATAATATATTAATCCTTGTTATTTTTCCTATGAAACAAAAAAATGATGCTTTTGGACAAGAGGTCATGTCCTATTACAAAACTGGAGAAGGATATGAAATAGTCGAAAAAGATGACGGATTCATTGGGATTGGAGGATATGGCCCGGTTGGCTACTTTTCAGAATATAAGAACTGGCCGAAGCACGAGAAAGAGGCCATAAAATTTGCTAAAGGAAAAGTATTAGATATCGGCTGCGGGGCAGGGAGAGTAGCTCTGTTTTTACAGAATAAGGGATTAGAAGCAACTGGTATAGACAATTCTCCCTTGGCAATTAAAGTATGCAAACTGCGGGGTTTGGAAAGGGTTAAAGTGTTGTCAATTAACCAAATAAACAAATTCAAACCGAACTCGTTTGATACCATAATTATGTTCGGAAATAACTTTGGATTATTTAGCAGTCTTAAAAAAGCCAAAAGTTTGCTTAAAAAGATGCAAGGAATTACTTCTGATAACGCTTTGATAATAACTGAAAGTAAAGACCCCTATATAACTGACGAATCCTCTTTTAGAGAATATCACGAGCGAAACAAAAAATTGGGTCGTATACCTGGGCAAATGAGATTGCGTGTTAGATTCAAAAATTATATTGGCGATTGGTTTGACTATCTGATGGTTTCAAAAAATGAAATGAAAGAAATTTTAAAAGGCACTGGCTGGAAAGTTACTAAATTTATTGACCACGAAGATAAAACAAAGGGAGTATATATCGCCATCATTGAAAAACTGTCTAAACAAGGCTAAGTAGGTGTTCGATTTGTGCTATAGCTACCTCAGGATTCGGGAAAGCCCCGCCTTTGCCCTTCGGGCTTCGGACGAGCAGGCGTCCACCCAGGCGACGAAATTGTTAAAAGTCGCAAGTTTGTTTTGCGACTTTTCTTGTTTTTCTTGTTAGGAAAGTTGTTAATATTTTTTTGTGGTATAGTTAACTCAAGTTAGCGAATACCTGATGAAAAAAATAAAAATATTACTGCTTGTCTTATTATTTGGCGGAGCCGTTTGGCTTTTGAGCGGCGGGATTTCTTCCTCCAAGGAAAAAGCTACCCCCAAAGCGCTGTGGAAAGCTATTACCAGTGATGAACCAGATCTCAAGTCTGACGAGGATAAAGACGGACTAACCTATGAGGAGGAGAAAAAACGCGGCACCGATCCCCAAAAAGCCGATACCGATGGCGACGGCTTTGTAGACGGCCAGGAAATAAAAGGCGGATTTGACCCCTTGCGGGCGGCGCCGGGAGACAACCAATCCCAGAATAACCTGAACCAAAACCAAAACGCGGGCGCGAATAATCCAGTAGTTCGGAGAAGCGATGGCCGGACTCAAACTAACGACAACGTAAGCGTGCCTACCAGCTTCGCGCCGCCGCTTGCCTCTCAGAAGAATATGACGGCCGAGGTCCAACTTAAAGTGGACAGTTTAATGAAAAAGTATAACTTTTTCTCCGGCTCGCTGGATATCTTGTCAGCGGACGACCGGGTTAATCTGGAGAAAGAAGTGGATGTTTTTATTGAAGAAATGCTAAAATCCAGCGGGCTGGACTTTGCCTTTAACGTTCCCGAAACGGTACTTAGGAAAAATGATCAGGAACAGAAAGCCCTGCCCGAATATCTGCTGGTTGCCAAGCAAACTTTAAGAGAAAGCGGTTTAATAGATGAAAATCAGACAATTGAGGAAGGGCTAAAAGGTAAGACGGCGGAACTCTCAAAAATGAGTCAGAAGGACATTGACTGGGAGAAGACGGCTATTTGGCAAAAAAGCGTGGCGGAAGCTTACGAAAAAATTCTGACTGTCTCGGTGAATCCGGAATGCCAAGAGGCGCATGTCCGGCTGCTCCGGATTCTAAAATCACTGGGCATTGTTTTGGGGAATATTGATTCCAGCGATTATTTTCGGGCGTATCTAGCGGCCGGGCGGGCGGAAAGGATTAACGAGGAAGTTGATAAATTTACGGAAGAAGTAAAATAATTTCAATATGTCTTGTAAATTACCCTTATTCACAATTTTTGTCTTTGCGCTTTCACTGGCTTTCGCGCTGACAGTAAACGCTTATCCATTGAGCCCGGATCAGGGGCTCTTCAGCCCTAGCAGCCGGATGCAAGGCGGCGGCACCGGCCCCAATGCGCCGGACCAGCAGCAGCCGCCGCAGTCCCGCCAGGCTCAAAACCAAGTGCCGGAAAAGCTGGATTTTGTGTTTCAAGGTCACGCTTACGGGATGCAGAGCATGGGCGACCACTACGTGAGCGATGTCCAGACGCTTCTTCGGGATGTTGAATATGTTAACCGCAACGCTTGGAGTCAGCTTTACGGCAAAGCGGTGGATGAGTATTTGACTTACGCCAGCCCGGGCACTCCGGCTACTTTGGCTAGCGCGCCGGCGGGAGCTTTGGCGGTGGGAGCGCTGGATAACGCCGCCGCGGTAGGGAGACAAAATGTCCAATTTGGTATTCCCTTTCTTTTCTTCGGCTTGGGCAAGCAGGAAGGAAGCGACTGTCAGGGAACAGTGCGGGGAATGCTGGAGGGAAACTGCAAATGGGGCACTCCGCCGATGATTGAAAACGCAGTCTTTGCCAATATTATTGGCGACGACGTCAACCTTAACCAATTAGGCGGCGCTTACGAGGTCTGGGGAGTATCGCCGGCCAGGTCAACTTTGATAAATTTGATATTCAATCAGGGGCTGTTTCGGTAAGCTTCTTCCACCATTCTTTGTTTTCTTTATACCATTTTATTGTTTGGCCAATCCCTTCGGCAAAAGAAACACCTGGCTGCCAGCCCAGCTCTCTCTTTATTTTTTCGGTAGAAATGGCGTAGCGGCGGTCGTGGCCTTTGCGGTCAGGAACGCGCCGGATGTATTTTTCGCTTTTGCCCAGATTTTTCAGTAGTAATTGGACAATTTCAATATTGGGTTTCTCACATTGGCCTCCTACGCAGTAGGTTTCACCAATTCTACCTTTTTTGATTATCAGGTCAATAGCTTGACAGTGGTCAGTAACGAAAAGCCAGTCCCGCACGTTGCGCCCGTCGCCATAGAGAGGGACTTTCCTGTCTTGGAGCAGATTGGTGATAAAAAGAG
>VGKB01000066.1 GCA_016867255.1 Candidatus Moraniibacteriota bacterium | reverse complement strand
TGGTCTGGAGAAATCCTCGCCACTCCCAAAGACTATTTTTCGGTGGTCAACGCCAATATTAGCGGCCTCAAGACCGACCGAATGGTTGAACAAAAAATCAGCCACCTGGCAGAGATAAAGCCCGACGGATCAATCGTGGACACCCTCATAATCTCCCGCACTCACAAAGGCGGCCAGGAAAAATACGACTGGTACAATGCCGTAAATTCAAATTGGATGAGAGTATATGTCCCCAAAGGCAGTGAGCTCCTGAACGCGGAAGGATATACCAGAGAAGTAAATTCTCCGCCGGTTGATTATGAAAAATTAGGATTTATTGAAGACGAAATGGTTATCACCGAGGAAAGCGGCACCAACATTGATCCCTACACCGGCACTCGCGTCTATGAAGATTCCGGCAAGACGGTTTTTGCTAATTGGACCTATGTTTCTCCCGGAGAAACCCTTACCGTCAAATACACCTATCTCCTGCCTTGGAAACTTGCCTTTGACGATCTTAAAAAACCGGCCGACACTTATAGTCTGCTCGCTCAAAAGCAAGCGGGAGATGAAAATTCTTATCTTGAATCAGCCGTAAACGGTTTGGAAAACTTTGACCTGCTATACCGCTATCCCGGTAATTTGGGTTTTCCGGAATGGAAAACTGAAAAAAAATTTGATAAGGACATGTTCGCAGGAATGGTTTTAACGCCAAAAGGAACCAAAATAAAATAAATGGCCAAATCCTAAAACCCAATAACCAAATCTTATATTTATGTCTCCCTTAGCCAAAAAAATCTCTTTTTTAGAAAGTCTTTCCCGCACCCTCACTAAAGCCGCGTTCGTAGTGGCTTTCTTCACCTTATTGTCCAGTGTTTTGGGAATGGTTCGCGACCGTTTGTTAGCCGCTCACTTTGGCGCCGGAGCCGAGTTGGATGTCTACTACGCCGCCTTTCGCGTGCCCGACTTTTTTTATAACACCGTTATGGTCGGTCTCATTTCTTCCGCTTTCCTGCCAGTTTTAAGCCATTATCTCCATCTGAACGGCAAAGACACGCTTAAAAAAAAATCTCCCGACTCAGACCAAACTTGTCCGAAACTTGCTTTGCGATTTCCGGAGGAGACCCAGAATTTCATCCACAGCTTGATGACCGTGTTGGCTTTCGGATTGTTCATTATCACCGGGTTGCTCTGGTTTACTACCCCTTTTCTAACTAACTGGGTCGTACCGGGTTTTTCTCCCGAGCAAAAAGAAATTACCGCGTCCCTGACTCGAATTATGCTCCTTTCCCCGGTGTTCCTAAGTTTTTCAGGGTTAATCGGCAACATTCTCAACCTGCGCAAATTCTTCTTTTTCTACTCTCTCGCTCCGGTATTTTACAATTTGGGCTCTATTATCGCAATTGTGTTTTTCGTCCCGGTTTGGGGAGTTACGGCGCTTGCTTGGGGAATTGTTCTGGGCGCCTGCCTTCATTTTCTGATTCAGTTCGGGCCTGCCTTCCTTATGGGCCTGCAAGTGCGCTTTTTCTGGAACCCTCAGCACGAAGGGGTAAAAAAAGTTTTCAAGATGATGTTGCCACGCAGCATCCACTTAGGGATACTTCAGCTGAACTTGATAATTATTACTTTTCTAGCTTCTACTCTTCCGATTGGTTCGCTTGCAGTTTTTAACTTCGCCAATAACTTGCAAAGTCTGCCGCTGGGAATTTTCGGCGCTTCTTTTGCCATCGCCGCCTTTCCCGCTCTTTCCGTCCTCGTAGCCAAAAAGAGGAAGACTCAGTTCCGCAATGAATTTGTAAGAATTATGGGGCAAGTTCTATTTTTCATCATCCCCCTTTCCGCCTTTCTTATCATTCTGCGCGCCCAAGTAGTAAGGATTGTTCTGGGAAGCGGTAAATTTGATTGGGAAGACACCATCTTGACCCTAAATGTTTTGGGCGTATTAACCATTAGCTTGTTCGCCCAAAGTCTAAATTTGCTTTTTACCCGGGCTTTCTTTGCCCTTCAAGATATGATAACCCCTCTAAAATCGGGAATTATCGGGCTAATTGTTAACCTCTTCATTGGTTCCGCCGCGGTAAAATTTTGGCCGCAAATCTCTCTGCTCTCCGAACAATCATCTCGTTTTTCCGGATTAAGTTCTCCTGTTGCCGGGCTGGCTTTGGCCTATACCGCATCGCAAATTGCCACCTTTATTTTTCTGCTGGTCGGCTTGCAACGGTACTTAAAAGGTATAGATATCCGCGCCGTTAAAAAAACGCTTTTCAAGATCGCCTTAGCCACTTTTATCGCCGGAATGGCCGCTCAAGCCGCCAAATGGTTATGGGGGATTTTTATTCCTCTGTCTTCCTTCTTCTCGGTCTTTGGGCAGGTAGCTTTTTCCGGCTTTATCGGCATTGCTTTTTATCTTTTTATCTGCAAAAATTTAAAGTGCCAAGAATTAAAGTATATCTATGAAGAACTTCCCAGCTTCCTCCGGAGAAAAAAAGCCCAATAAAGTTCCTCGCGTTAAAAAAATCATCCCGAACCTGAACCAAAAAAAACCTAAAACGGGGCAATCCCTAAACCAAAACGGATCCGGCGCGGAAATATCCCCGGAGCCGGTATCTTGGTTTAACCGCATTGATTACGGAGTTCTCATTAAAAAAGCTGGCTTTTTGCTCTGGGAAAATCGCCGCCGTTTGATCGTATTGAGTCTCCTTTTGCTCCTTACCGGCGGGCAGGCAATTACCGGGGGCTCCTCTTTCTCGGGCGGAGGAAATTTCAGCGATCCCTCGCAGGAGAAATCTGAGGAAGACTGGAAGAATATTTTGGAAAACATTAAAAGCCAGGACTATTTCAAAAATCAGATTAGGAATTGGGCGGCAGATCAAGAAGCGCTTTACGCCGCCATCGTCATCAGTTTTATCGTGTTAATGGTTATCCTTGCAATAGCCCTGCTGTTCTTTTTTCTCAACTGCCACCTGCACTTACTGTTAATCAAAAACATCAGCTACTTAAGCCGCGGGGAAAAGAAAAGCCAAGCCGCGGTAAAAAGAGAGGTCAAAAACAGGTGGAAAAGTCTTGTTTATCTGCGGTTGGTTTTCGGGCTGATGTATTTGGGAGTCTTTTTAGTCTTTCTTTTACCGGCCGGCCTTTTCGCCTTGCAAAAATCTTGGGCTATGGCGGTAATGCTCGCGCTTTTGGGGCTGTTTTCCATAATAGTAGCTTTTATTATTTTGGGTTATGTCTTCCGCTTCAGTTTATTCTATTTTATTTTAGCCAACCTCGGTATCCGGGAATCTATTGATAAAGGTTACGACCTATTCGTTAAAAATTGGAAAGAGAGCATACTGGCCAGCGTTGTTAATTTTGCTTTAGGGATAATTGCCGGGTTAACTATCTTCTTTTT
>VGKB01000065.1 GCA_016867255.1 Candidatus Moraniibacteriota bacterium | reverse complement strand
GGTCTAAATATCCAATTTTTAACTCCCTGTCACCTTTTTTGTCATCCTCGGGCGAGCGGAGCGAGGCCCGGGGATCCAGCTGATTCTCCTGGATTCCCGTAGCTTGCCCCGTAGTTTCATACGGGGCGGGAATGACAACGGAGAAAGTAAGAATGACTATTGATACAAAACTGAGCAAGCCCAGTATCCCCAATTGGGTTTGAAAGGCCAAAAAGATATTGTGCGGCATGGGGACGGCCCATTCGATGTAGGGCTCGTTGAAATACTTTTGGTAATCTAAGTAGGCTTCTTGGAAATTGCCGGCGCCGACGCCGGTAAGCCAATAATCTTGAGATATTTTCCAGGCGCTTTGCCAGATCATCAGGCGGGAATGGAGCGAGTTGTAATAGTCGCCACTGACAATGTGTTGGAGTTTGGGGTTGCTGAGCTGAGAGACACCGAGTAATACTATAATTAGCGCGGTAATAAGGTAATAGGGTAACGACTTCTTAGTAACTAGTAACTCGTAACTAGTAACTAGTAGGAGCAGCAGGGCCACGCCCAAAGATATCCAGGCAGCATAGGAATAGGTGAGATAAAGTATGAGTATTTCCAGAAAGAGTATTATGTATAGAATAATCCTGGATCCCCTGCCTCGCCGGCTCGCCTTGCCGAAGCCGACGGCGAAGCGCAGGCAGGCAGGCCGCCGGAGTTTATCCCGTGCCTTGACACGGGGCGGGGATGACAGCAGGAAGAGAATTAAGGCAATTATTCCCGGCACTAGGGCCATGGCGAGGTGGTTGGGGGATAAATAAATGCCGGCCAGGCGGCCGTCGTAAGCGTAGAGGCCTTCCGTGACGAAGGGTAAGCTCATAAGGGCTGCTGCTGCACCGGAAAGCACCAAAGAGCAATGAAATTTAAGGCGGAAGGAGGGTGAGCGCAGCAGCGGCAAAAGGGCAAAAAAGAGAAAGATCGGCAGGATAAACCAGCTTTTTACCGCTCCCAGAGGAGTTCTTTGGTTGATGGCAAAGGCGGTGCTAAGGATGGTGGCGGCAAGAAGCAACGCGATTGAAGCGAGAAGATATCTTGAAAAGTGAAACTTGCCTGCCTGGCCGGTAGGCAGGAAACATGAAACATGTGACACAAGAAAATTGAGGCCTTGCCGGATAAAACGCCAATTGATAGCCAAAAAAATGATAAGTAGTACCTCTAATAAATTGGTTGGGGGGAGGATAGAGTAGTCTAAGCGCAACTTGATGAGGTAAAAGGGTAAGAAGATAGGAAAAAGTAAAGCCGCAAAGCGCGGGCGCCGGAAGGAAAGAAAAGCGAACAAGATAATGAAAGCCAGAACTAAAAATTGGGAAAGGAAGGAAGTAAAAATAACATCCATCAAAGACATTTATCGTTTTATCACTTTTCATTTATCATTTTACATTAATTTATCATTTTGCATTTATCATTTTTTGATCAAATTAAAAATGTAAAAACAGTGTAAAATGGAAAAGGGGAAATGAAAAATCTATGAACTTAGTATGCAACGCGGAAAGCGCCTGGGGGCTTATCAACAACAAAGGGATTATCTTAAGCGGGGGAATTTTGCTCTTGCTCGTTATTCTTTATCTGGGGTATAATGCCGAGAGCAGAAGGGCAAAAATTGGCTGGCTTTTAGTTTTTTTAGGCGGAGCGGGGAACGTTTTTGAGCGTTTCCGCTTCGGATGCGTCAGGGATTACTGGCGGCCGCTTTCCTGGTACCCGGCGTTTAATATGCAGGATGTGCTGATAGGAATAGGATTTTTTATTTTATTTGTTGCGTATTTGGAAAAGCTCAAAGTTAAGGAGTTAAGAAGGAAAGGTTGAAATAAATAGTTTAAAGTTCAAATATTAAATTTTTACGTTTTCTTTTTTTATTTTTAATTTTATGAAGCGTCCTATTGCCATTTTTGACATTGACGGAACCATTTTTCGGAAAAATCTTCAGTTTGAACTTTTGGAAGGGCTGAGTTACGAGGGAATTTTTCCCCGTGAAGTGAGAAATAAAATCGTGGAGTATTATCGGGCATGGTTAGAAAATCGCGGTAGTTATGAGAAATATCGGATAAATCTTGTCCGACTTTATCGGCAGTGCCTTAAGGGGTGCTTCCCTCGGGATGTCGTGCGGATTGCCAAAAAAGTGGCCGCTTTTCACCACGGCAGACTTTTTCTTTACACCGCAAAATTATTTCACAAGCTTCAAAAAACCCATTTTACGGTAGCAATTTCCGGATCACCGCAAGAAATAGTGAAAGAGTTTAATGAATATTTGAAGTTTAATGAAGCGTACGGCACTGTGTTTGAAATTGATAAAGACGGATTTTACACCGGCAGGGAAAGCTACTCACCGGTAAAGAATAAAGCGGCTCTGGTGAAAAAAATTATAGCCGAACGCAAGTGTTCCCAAATTGGATCTTATGGAGTGGGGGATACAGATTCGGACATCAGCTTTCTTAAAATAGTGGACAACCCGATTGCTTTCAACCCCGATAATACTCTCAAGGAAAGAGCTGAAAAGGAAGATTGGAGAATTGTGGTGGAGAGGAAGGACGTGGTATATACAATTCAAAATTCAAAAAGCAAATTTTAAGAATTATGTTGCAAATCCTTTTATACAGCGCTTTATCGTTTTGGTTATTGACGCTAATCCAAACCTCAGCGTTTCCTTTCTGGGCAGGCGATTGGATATTCATCGGCATTTTTTTTTGGGCGTTGTATTTTGCTTTGATTACCGAGAAAATAAGAACAAAAATCTGGCATTTTTGGCTGCCGGCAGTTGTTGGATTAGGCGCGGCGAGTATAATGTTTTATTCCCCGATCCTTTTGGTTCCCGTTGCGGCGGAGATGGCGGCATTTACTTACCTGATCATGCGCCGGAAGGAGTGGATTTTTCGTTTCAAAGAAGGATTCACGGCTTTTCTGGGGATTTTTTTAGGTTATTTTATTATGGTTTCAACTCTCCGTTTGCAAGTCTTTGATTATATCCTGACGACTGGATACGTTGCCCGAATTTTAATTACTTTTATTGTCGGATTTACTGTTTGGATTTATTTAACGTTAGGAAAAAATAGAGGAAAGATACGATAAAAATTGTGAAAAGTGAAATATGAAATATATGAATAACGGTAAAAATGGAAAAAAACGGGAATCGGGAGAGATTGAGGTAAGCGGCTTTTTTGATACCGGCTGGCGGGGAGAAGGAGAGGAGGAAATTCCAGAAAAAAATAATCTGGGTTGGTTTGTTTTTGCGATTTTTTTAGTGACGGGAATATTTTTTTTACGGATTTCCTACCTCCAAATTGTGAAAGGGGATTTCTATAAAGCTCGGGCGGAACGGAATCGAGTGAAGGAGGTGCTGGTGGCG
>VGKB01000064.1 GCA_016867255.1 Candidatus Moraniibacteriota bacterium | reverse complement strand
TTGCGACCACCATTACGCCCACGCGGCGAGCGCCTTCCTGCCTTCGCCTTTCAAAGAAGCGGCCATTCTCACGGTGGATGGAACGGGCGAGTGGTCCACACTAGCTTACGGAATAGGGAAGGGAACTCAGATAAAATTAGAAGGAGACATCAAATTCCCTCACTCATTAGGGCTTCTCTATAGCGCAGTTACGGCCCACTTGGGCTTCCGCGTTAACTGGGCGGAAGGCAGCGTAATGGCGCTGGCGGCTTACGGAAAACCGGTTTTTCACAGGGAATTTAATAAACTGATTGACGTAAAAGAGGACGGCAGTTTCCAACTGAACCTAAAATATTTTTCTTTCCACTACGACCTGGTAATGACTAACCGGAATTTCGCGCGCTTGATTTGTCCAATCCGAAAACCCGCCGAAAAAATTACCCAGGTTCATCGGGATCTGGCTGCCACTTTGCAGGAAACGACAGAAAGCACGGTAATAAAGATTGCCAACAACATTCATAATATTTATAAAATAGAAAATCTTTGTCTTGCGGGGGGAGTGGCACTAAACTGCCAAACCAACGGAAAGATTCTAGAACGGACTCCTTTCAAAAAAATCTTTATCCAACCGGCGGCCGGAGACGACGGCGGGGCGTTGGGGGCGGCGCTTTACGCTTACACCCAATTGTATAAAGGCAAGAACCGATTTGAGATGAAAACAGCTTATCTCGGGCCGGAATACGATGACAAAAAGATAAAAGAAATGCTAAAATCAAGAAATATTAATTTTCAAGAGCTGGGCGAAGAAGAGTTGATAAAGAAAACGGCCAATTATATTTTTAATAACAAGTTAATCGGCTGGTTCTATGGCCGGATGGAATTCGGTCCCCGGGCTTTGGGCAATCGAAGTATTTTAGGAAATCCGTTAAACTCCGGAACCAAAGAAAGATTAAATGAAAAAGTTAAAAAGCGCGAACCGTTCCGGCCGTTTGCTCCTTCGGTCTGCTGGGAATACAAAAACGATTATTTCAACATCAAACAAAAAAGCCCTTTTATGACCATCGCCGCTCCCGCAACATGTTCAGCTAAAGAAAAGATTCCAGCAGTGATCCACCGTGACGGCACGGCGCGGGTCCAGACGGTAAGCGTTAAAGAAAATCCGCGGTATTATAAATTATTGAAAGAATTCGAAAAACTGAGCGGCGTGCCGGTTTTGCTCAATACCTCTTTCAATCTAAAAGGAGAGCCAATTGTTTGCTCGCCCGAAGACGCCCTATCAAGTTTTTACGGCAGCGAGATGGATGTTTTAGTTATGGGTAATTTTTTGATAGAAAAGTAATATGTATGGATCCCCGGGTCCCTCCTTTGCCTACGGCTTCGGATGGGCAAAGCAAGCCCGAGGATGACAATGCTATGAAAATTTTGCAAAAATTCGTGATCTTAAAAGAATTTTATTTTATGATCCGGGACCGGAAAGTTTATATTTTAATCCCAATCGTAGTTGCGATCCTATTAATATCGCTGTTTATGTTTTTATTTGAACTACCGGCTCTATTCCCATTTTTCTACGCGGTATTTTAGACTATTATTAATCGTATCATTGTCATTCCCCACTTGATCGGGAATCCAGTTTCTAAGAATAAAATGTCTTAAGCTCCTGGATCCCCGGGTCTCCCCCGCCTCAAGTGCGGGGTCGCCCGAGGATGACAACAAAGAAGAGAACTCATTTCAAGCAAACAAAATGAAAAGAAAAGTTGTTCTTGCGTTTCTTTATATAATATTCTCCCTTGTTGTTATCGAGCTTGTCACCAAAGCTTATTTTTTACTGCCCAATTCGCACGATAAGATTTTGAATCTGATAGAAAAAAATCAAGGAATGCCTGAAGGGACCAGGATGAATGAAGCGTTTAGGTGGGATGACGAACTCAATTACAAATGGCGCGGCGGGCATAATCTAGCGAATTTGAAAAATTTTTTCCGTTATAATCTTATAGGCGATGATTTTGAGGTCAGTGTCAACGACGAAGGATTTCGCATTTCTCCCGAAATGAAAGTTTCCGAAAGTGTAATCGAGGCAATTAAAAACGAATCTGGAAGGAAAATAATCTGCATTGGCGAATCGTGGACCATGGGTTGGGGAGTGAATTATGCTGACAGCTACCCCGAACAACTGCAAAAAATTTTGGACGGACAAGCTAGCGGAGAAAAATACAAAGTGTTTAATCTGGGAGTAATAACGTACACTTCTTTTCAGGGTCTGCGGATTATGGAAAAAATTGCTCCTTATCTTAAACCCGAAGATATTGTGGTGATCGGCTACCAAGCCAACGATCCCCGCCACGGCTTCATGGTGAAAGGAATATTCAACGAGAGTAATTATTTTCTCCAGGACAAAGAATTCAATGATCTCGTCTTCCGCACCGAGAGAGGGGTAACCTCCTACAAGCTGGCAAAAATTTTATGGAGCGTCTTTCGAGGAACGTACAACCGGTCATTTGATTCTTTCTGGAATTATCCCCCGAGGGTTTCTTGCGAAGGATACGTTTCCAATAATCGGGCGATGGCGGAATTGGCGCAGTCAAAAGGAGCAAAACCTATTTTTCTGTACCACGGGCTTTTCAAAGAACAGGATTACACTGCCAAGGGCTTATGGGAAGCAGCTGGGGAAGTAAATGCACCCGTAGTAAACGTGAGGGATAGCATGTTGGAAATGGTCCAGAAAGATGCAAGGGAAATGGAAGAAAAATATCCCGCGTTGGCAAAAAGCGATGACAGTTTCAATAGTCCCCGAAATTACCCGGTTAGTAAAAGCGTTAAAGTTCTTTTTAGAGTTGTTCCTTTCCATGAGAAAAACTTGCTTTTGGTAAATCCTGAAAATGTCAAGAAACTGGAAATTCGCCTGCTTGACCGAAAAGACGGTAAATTTGAATATGCTTCCTTCACGCTCAATGACTTGGGAGAAAACGGGGACGAAGTAAGCGGAGACGGAGTCTGGTCGGTTGAGGCCGAAGTGCCGGTTAAGCTGAATTTAGTTAAACTAGCCCCGCTCTATTTCAAAGGATTTTTTCAAGGCGCGTATGAGCTTGTTCTATTTTACTTTTTCCGAATGGTAAGTGTTGAAAACGACAGAGAGAAGATTTACCCGGAGTTTAACTGGGAAGATAAACCCTATGCCTTTACACCGCTTTTTGTCAACATTTGGAGAAATCTACTGGTGGGCAAGATAGAAAATGCCGAAAGCAATCAGCTGGGATACGAGGGATTAGCAAAAGAAAAAGTAGTTTATCCGCAAAAGATAATAACCCCGATCGCCTTATTTGGAAGACAACACCAGCGCTCGGAATTCCTTCACCCCACCGCGGAGGGGTATAAAATATTCGCGGAGAGGATGGCAGAGGAAATAAAAAATATATATTATAAAAAACAATAATTTATGTTTTTCTTTTTCATTTTTTCTAAAATTGTATTAACTGTTTTTGCGGCCTATTTTATAAGTCAGGTCAGTCCGTGGATTGTTTTAATTTTTGCATTATTTATCGCTGTTGATCTTATCGACAGCAAAATAATGGGTTTGGACTATCGTCCCTA
>VGKB01000063.1 GCA_016867255.1 Candidatus Moraniibacteriota bacterium | reverse complement strand
CAATACAAAACGCAATGGGAGCGGGAATGGAGAAGGAAGAATCCTCAAAAGAAAAAGGCGAGATGGAAAAAGTATCTGGCGGAGCACCCTGATTATTGGAAAAGATATTATGAAAGACGGAAAAAAGAACCAGATTTTAGAAAGAGGCAAAATTTCTATAACAAGCATTACAGAGAAAGAAGTAAGTTATTGTGTTTTGAGTATTATGGGGGCAAGCCGCCAAAGTGTGCTTGCTGCGGTGAGTCACATATAGAATTCTTGGGGATTGATCATATTGGGGGCGGTGGCGTAAAGCACAGAAAATCTTTTAAGGGTAAGTATCAAAATATCTATCAGTATTTAAGAGCAAAGAAGTTCCCAGAGGGATTTCGGGTTTTATGCCACAACTGCAATATGGCAATAGGGTTTTATGGATATTGCCCACATCAAAAAGAAAGAGTTTAGAAAACGGGATATACCGCCCCATTTATTAAAGTATTTTCAATTTAAGCGTGCAAACCGATGGATACTTCGCAATAAAATTAAATGGGCAAAGCAGGTGCTTTTGAAGAAGGAGAACCGAACGATTGGTTCGGTGATGCCGACTTCGGTCAAGGATAGGTTTAATGAGAGTGGGGAGGAATTGTATTTTTTTGTTAAAAATAAAAAGTATTATAGTAATTTAGATGTGGTGAGGTTATTGCATTCTAAAACAACTTGGCAAAGATTGCAATACCCATTTAACCCTACGAAGGGTGATGTCCAATCGGCCGTTAAATATACGGGATTAAGAAGTTTCCAAAAAAGAATGTTAGCAGGACAACCGCAATTTAAGGCGAGTGAGGAGGAGATAAAGAGTTATAAAAAGCAAGACAATGTGCCAAGCCGAAATGCCCAAATGTATGCAGGATTTAATGAGCGCTGGAAAAATAGAAACAAAGTCAATGACCCTAGAGGCACTCACGAAGGCGGGCCGGGGAGTTGGCGGGATTTTAAGGACAATCCCGCGAATAGTTTTAGAAATTACCAAAAGGAGCGACAAACGAGAGAACAAAGAGGAGTAAGTGGAACTGTAATGGGGCCGACTGGATTTGACCATAATTTACTTAATAATCCATCGGGTAAGAACATTTGTAGCGTGTGGCAGATTAACCCAGAGCCGCACAATTTCCAAAAGGAGTTGGGGGTAAAAACGGAGCATTTTGCGGTATTCCCTGAAGCATTGTGCGATATTCCCATACGTTTTGGCTGTCCGCTGAAAGGAGTTGTATTAGACCCCTTTTGCGGCAGTGGGACAGCGTTGTTGGTTGCCAAGAAGTTGGGTAGAAACTATATTGGCATTGACATTTCACAAGGTTATTGCGAGATCGCTGAGAAGCGGTTGGCGGCGGTGCCTGAAAGTTTAATTTGATGGAAAAGAATAACCTGAAAGAACTAAAAGCGAAAATCAAGAAACTGGAGAACCAGCCAGTGTTGCTGTATTGGAACGACATTAACTCCCACTCTTTTTGGTCGGATTATCCGCAGGGAATGAACCCGACGGAGTGTATTACTTTCGGCTATTGCGTTGGGTTGAATGAGCGGGGCGATTCGATTGCGATTGCGGGGACTTTGTGTGATGACAAGATGTGGTCTGACCTAAACATAATTCCCTTAACACTGATAAAGGAGATTGTGCCGATTAAGACGAACGGAAAATACGGGAAGTTGATTGGGGAGTGGTTGGAATAAATGAAAGTAGAAAAGATAGCCATTAAGGACTTGAAACTTTGGGAAGACAACCCTCGTGGGATTGAAAAAGGGGATTATGCGAACCTTAAAAAACGATTAACCGAGAAGGGACAATTCAAGCCCTTGTTGGTTGACCAAGATAACACAGTTTTGGGCGGCAATATGCGATTGCGAGCAATGCGGGATTTGGGGTGGGAGGATGCCTATGTGGTCAGGGTGGCTCCGAAAAATGCCGCTGAACGCCTCTGGTATGCTCTGGTGGACAATGAGATGAGCGGTTACTATGAAGACCAGAAGTTGGCTGAACTGACGATTGATTTGCCGGAGTTGGATGATATCAAGGTGGATTTGGGGAAGGGAATTGAGTTGGGGGATTTGAAAGATAGGTTTAGACCAGTTGAAGAAGACGAAGTCCCACCAGTGCCAGAAGGCGAACCAGAGAGCAAATTGGGGGAGGTTTATGAATTAGGGCGCCACCGTTTGATGTGCGGAGATAGCACAAAGAGGGAGGATGTGGAGAAGTTGATGGGTGGGAAGAGGGCGGATATGGTTTTTACAGACGCGCCCTATGAAATAGAAACTAAGGGGGGTGGTATTTTGAAAAATGCTACCCAAATGTTAGAAATAGAGAAAAATTGTGTTAATCATTTTAATCCAAAAGTTTTAGAGTGTTATGCAAAAACCAGTATTTTTTTTCACAATAAAAATTTGATAAAAAAGTATATTGAATTATCCGAAAAATGGGATGCTAATTATGATTTAGCTATCTATAAAAAACCAGGTTTACCAAATTACAACAATCACCTTATGACGGACATTGAATACATTGCAATTATCGGAAAATTAGACCCTAAAAAAGGTCTTTCAATGTTTGATTATTCAAAAGTTTTTGAAGGAAGAAAAGATGTAGACAACAAGTTGAGTTATTCAAAACCTATTGAAATTTGTGATAAATTTATTAAACTATATTCCTCAAAAGACGAAAGCGTTCTGGATTTATTTGGCGGAAGTGGTAGCACTTTAATTGCCTGCGAACAACTAGACAGAACCTGCTATATGATGGAGATTGACCCTAGATATTGTGATGTGATAAGGAGACGCTATGCCAACTACAAAGAAAAAGAAAAAAACAACTAAAGCACTTGTTAAAAAAGAGGTAGGGAGGCCAACGGTTATTACGGAAGAGGTGGTGCGGAAATTGGAGAGCGTCTTCAAACTAGGAGTAAAAGATAATATCGCTTGTAATTACGCAGGTATCCCCGAGAGAACTTACTATGAGAACCTTCAAAGAAATGAAGATTTCCGCAGTAAAATGCGGGCGGCTCAAAATTATGCTCGAATAGCGGCGGGAAATGTGGTAATGGATGATATTGTGCATAACAAAGATGTTCAAACAGCGAAATGGTGGCTAGAAAAGAAACACCCCGATGAGTTTGGAAACCAACCACTAGTCGCTCAGCAATTCAATGTTGGAGAACTGAAGATTACGAGGGGGGATGGAAAGGAATGGAAGTAAACCTTTTCGCACCGAAACAGTCACATCCCAACCAAGATGTTATTCTGGACGACCCTGCCCGATTTAAGGTGGTAGTTGCGGGGAGGAAGTTTTGGAAGACGGCAATGGTGATTAGTTGGCTTTTCAAGGGTGCTTTGACAACAGAGTTAAACTATCCCTATATCGCTCCCTCAAAAGTCCAAGCGAAAAACATCGTCTGGGACGACCACATTCAAAGAATTTTAGCAGAGTTAAAAAAACACAATTTCCCCTATAAAACTAACGAGGTGGAACTTTCGGTAGAAATTCCCGGGGCGGGGAAGGTGCAGTTATTCGGCGTAGAAAACAAAGAAAGTTTGCGAGGGATTAGTAACTGGGGGGCGGTCGGTTGCGATGAATATGACGATTGGGAAGAAAACATCTGGCCGCTCATTCTT
>VGKB01000062.1 GCA_016867255.1 Candidatus Moraniibacteriota bacterium | reverse complement strand
TGAGGTCCTCCTCACTCATTTCCAACACCCTTTTCCCCACCGGATTGACAATAATTTTTTCCCCCGCTTTGGCTTCCTGAGAAGAACGGTCTTTGTATAAAGCCCTAACGGTACCGTCAAGGACAAGGATCGTGGTATCGTCATTGTTGCTTTTTATTTCAAAGGCGGTCCCTTCGGCTAAAATCTCTCCATCGCTCAGAGCAACTTTATATTCCTTGCGATCGTCATTCTTCGCGACTTGGTAGTGGCTGTCTCCGTCCGTTTGCACCCAAGCAACCTTGCCTTGATTATCAGTTAAGACCAATCGGGAAAAGCTGCCCATCCTGATTATTCCATTGGCATCCAAAGAAATTTCCGCTCCCGAGTCGTTTAAAGTCCTTACTTCTGAAGAAGGCTGAAGTTTCAGGGGCAGGACGCCTATCGGTTCCCATTCTCCCTTTTCGTTTTCGCGGTATTCCACGCTTCCCTTGGTAGCGCTTAAAGAAACGTCAAATTTTTTGCCCCGGTGGGAAAAATACCAATACAAAACCACCCCTACGATACTTAGTAAGACTATAAAGCCGATCCATTGCTTAAGGGCTCTGCCCGCTCTGTTTGGGCCCTGCAAGCCCCTCGGATATGTTTGAGGGCGATACATTTGCATTGGCTGCATAGCAAAAAATGAAATTTTGGCTAGGCGTTAGTTTTGTCAAGGGTGTCGGCCAGCTTTTCAATCTCCTTTTCTGAAAAGCCTTTCTTGACCAAGGGGATCAAATTGCTTGACTTATGGGACTTTCCTCCCCGAGGGAAAAAAACTCCCTTCCTTCCCCAGAAATAGAGTTTCGGCTTGGTAATAAAAAGCATCACGCTGCCGCAAAAAGCGATTAAGCTTTGGTTGTAAGGCCTGACAAAGGCAAACGCGGCGCTAAGCCCCATTACCAGCAAAGAAAAAAACACGAACAAGGAAAAATCCATAGTTTTCCAAAAAACGATGCAAATAAGCATCCCGCCGCCCAGCCAGCCCATTTGTTTGAGGGTTAGCGGGCCAACGATACGGTCTTCAATGTCCACATCTTTTGGCACCTTAAAACGCATTGGAGGAAAAGATAAGACTTATACGACTGTTACTTCTGCCCTTGCTGGAAGCGGCGGATAGCGTCGGTTACTTTGGAATCGCCTTTCAGATCTTCCACAAAGACTATTTGATCCTTGTTGATCATCATCCGGTCTAGCGGGCCGTGCAATTCGTTGCCAAGTTTTACCAGAGAGATCTCGCTCTTCTGTTCTTGCGGATTGGCGTTTTTGTTGTTGTTCTCATCTCCTTGCTGCAACACCGGCTTTACTTGCAAGTAATAGATGTCAACAAGCTCAACATACGATTCGTCGTGAGAACTGATTTTTCCGAAATACACCTGGCCATTGGTTAAAAATACGGCCTGATACTTTCCCTGATCAATCTTGAGAGTGCTGTCGCCGCTTACGAGACTTTCCCTTTCAATGATTTTTTCCACGCTCCCAATCCCCTTAAGATTTTTAATTTCCTTTACGGCCAGCACCAAAATCACCACGATGGCAATGACCCCGATTACCAGCCCCGCGTTCCAAAGGTTGCTTCTTGCGGCTTTTCGCGGAGGCGCGCTTCCCCAGTCTTCAAAATCGTCCCGGCGGGCCTTTGATTCTCGGGCTTTTTCCAGAAAGGAGTCAAGCTCCCTTTCCCGATCGTCTTTTTTGTTCACAACCATTTAATTTTTTATTTTAAAAATTATTAAAGACAAAAGCTTTTTGCGCCACAGGCAAACTCATTTTAGGATATATCATTTTTATGAAAAAGGAAAATTATGCGTCAATTCTCTTTTTCACGGGTCAACCGTTTCGCATTTGCATTTTGATTTGCAGGAATACTCGCAATCGTCCGGCCCCTTGATTTTAATCTTAAAACAATATTTTTCTCCCGCCTTTAGATTCTCAACCTTAATCTTGCCTTCTCCGTCGCAGTTGATTTTCACCTTCTTAAATTTTTCGGTCTGTTTTTTACCGGTCTTTTCGTTAGTAATCTTTACTTTAACCTTTACTTTTTCGTTCCGATTTTCCTTGTACTTGAACTTTACGGTGGCGGAGTGGTTATCGTAGCTTTTTACTTTTTCAATTTTAGGGCGGGATTTTTCCTTTTCCGAATGGCCGTTATGGCAATGATCGCTCTTACAGTGGGCACTGACGCTTCCTATCCCTAAAAAAAGAAAAAACGTAAAAGACAGGAGAAAGACTTTCTTGAAGTTTTTTAGCATAAGGGCAGATTATTTTTTGTCATAAAAAATCGACCTTTTTCCGGTAAAGAACGATGGGCGCTTCTGCCTCCTTAGCTTGTAATTATCGCTTAAACCTCCTTTTTCCTCCTTTTTATTATTCTATTAAAACAAAACAAATAGTCAAATATTGGTCGGGGTTGTGGGCTTGCCCCGCATCCTTTGTGGGTGCCGGGCGGTTGTCAAGATGATGATTTGCTACTTGGTAGCTTAAAACTTTTTTAGACAAAAAGAAAGACCAAACCTTTACGGTCGGTTTGGTCTTCGTAAATTATCGGGGTTCTAGTTGCTCTTACTTCTTTTTCAAGGCAACTTTACCCGACTCGTACAGGACGCATTCCACACTGGGGAACGATTGGGGGTCTTTGAGATACTTGGATACGAGGTCAGCGTCGGTGCTGTGACCCTCTTTCCCTCCGCAGTTGAGCTTGAGGGAAAATCTTCCGTTGTGTTTGCTGTATTCCTTGAAGGTGCAGGTGCATTCTTTCTCTACCGAGAATTCTTTGATGAGTTCTGACCCTGCAAACTCAATCAAAATCACAAATGCACATGCAATCAAAGCGCCCATCAAAATTCCTCTGGGAACAATCATTTTCTTTGCCAGACTCATTGGGTTGCCTCCTTTCCATGAGTGAATCTGATTTCAGGGCAAATCTTGCTCTTTTTTGCCAAGACCCATTCCTTGGCAATCTCAATTTGGCTGGGGTGTCCGCTTGGTTTCGGCTCGGCATGCATCTTCCTCTGTCGCCGTTCATATCTCCACGTCTGGATTTTGCCACTAAGCCAGAAACCACCGGTAACCGACACGATGGCACAGATGATAACCAGTACAAACTTACCCCACCCCATGAAACCCCAGAAGAAGACGGGCAGGAAGAAAGCGGTACAGGCAACTACCGACCAAAGAAGAATTTGCGCCACGAAAATCAGCGGCACGTAGAAGAATACGACTCTACAGTAATGGCAGAGATTTGTTCCGTCTCGGAATTTCCAAGTGTAATAACCTCTGTCGTTAAACGTCTCGCAGATTCCCAATGCCCCAAAAAACACTCTGTGAGCTCTGCTTCCAATCTCTATGTCCATCGGGCACCTCCTCGTTTTGGTTGTTGAATCTCAAAGATATTTTCTCAAAGAACCGCTATATATGCAAACTGAATTACCTCCTTTTTCAGAACATTTGATTAGATAATGGATAAACAGAAAAGTCAAGCAAAATTTTGGCTTTTCCAGCTGTTGAGGTGTATATTGAGCTGTTTAAGTAATTTGTTCCAATTATGCTTCAACATTATTCTACCCAAGAAAAGATTTACCGGCAATTGCTCCTTTTGCAAGCTGATGCCGGTTTTAAATTAGAAATTATTTGTAGGGGTCATGCACTGCACCACGTGGGATGCAGTGCCTCAAATCCTACGTGGTTTGGGGGTCGCAATTA
>VGKB01000061.1 GCA_016867255.1 Candidatus Moraniibacteriota bacterium | reverse complement strand
CTGGTCCCCTTGCCATAATTTTTTCACCTACGCTTAATTTTGAATGGATGAATAACTCACAAATAAAAAAAGTTGTCTTTGTTGGTTTAATTTTAACCGTTATACTCACCCTACCCACATCCTGGCATTTTTTTACCGGCATTCCCGGCCGCGGAGCGGATACCTATCAAGCCATCGCCCGCACGCTTCTGGTAGAAAATAAGGTTGAATCAACCGGATGGCTGAATACTTTCCGTTGGCAAAAAGACGTTGACTTTTGGGGAATCTTGCCGCTTATCGGCTACACCCAAGCCTTAATCGGAACCCATGCCGGCTACAACTTTTGGTGGCTTGCGTCATTCTTTTTGGCCTTTCTCGGAATGTGGCTTCTTGTTCGGGACATTACCCGGTCAAAATGGGCCGCGTTGGGATCCGGTTTCATTTTTGCCTTTTCTCCCTATCACTTCGCCCAGGCCAGCGCCACCAATATTGGTATGATGCACTACGAGTGGCTTCCTTGGCTTATGTTTTTCCTTAACCGCCTATTTCAGACCGTCTCTTGGAAAAACGTTTTGGGAACAACTTTAATGTTTATCCTGATTGTTACCACCGAGCACCAACTTACCGCCTTTTCTTTAATTTTTCTGATCTTCTTTATTCCTTTCCTCTTCTTCCAGCATAAAGGCATTTTGCGCCGGTGGCAGTTTTGGCTGGTTGCGGTAATTGGCTTAACTGTCATTCTTTTGGTCGGAATAGTTCAATATCAGAAAATTTGGGGAATAGCCCATTCGGAAAACAATTATTTGATTCCGCCGTATTATCAGGTAGAAAATTATTCAGCCGACCTCGTTGATTTTTTCCTTCCTGCCCGTTTCCAAAGTTTTTGGGGGGAACGCCTAAACTCCGCCCGCGCCAACCTTGCTTCCAATCAGGAAGGAAGGCAAAGTTTATATCTTGGATTTTTAGTTATAATTTTAACCTTGATTGGTTTAGCAAGCGTCTTTAAAAAAAACAACGAACCAGACCAAAAACAATGGATTATTTTCGCGGGCGCCTGCGCTTTCCTTTTTTTAGTTCTCAGTCTGGGGCCAACCCTCCATATAAACGGACAGGGTTATCTTTCAGGAAAAATGCCCTATTCTTGGCTTTATAATTTCATCCCTTTTTGGGATTACATCCGCACCGTCAGCCGGATATTCGTTATCGCTCTACTGGGAATAGCGATATTAGCCGGTTTTGGGATAAAAAAACTGGAGGGATTCCTCTTAAAAGCCGGCTTACCAAGATACGTAAAAGTGCTGCTAATAGGTATTTTCGCGGTAGGAATTCCTTTAGAATACTCGGCCATTCCCACCCCGCAGATTGATCTCCGATATTCGGCTTTTTATGACGAGTTAAAAAAAGAGCCGGAAAGATTTTCCATTCTGGAAATCCCGGGCGCTACCAGCTATGAATTTGGATCCTATTCAACATTTACCTCCTCCATTCACCAAAAAAACAAAATTGACGGCATTGATTTCGCCCGCGCCGAAAAAGGCCGCTTCAGCTTTCAAAGAAACACTCCGATAATTGAAGCTTTGCTTTACGACCTGCCTACTAACAACAAGGAGCTTGAGAATATCAATGCCGGCTCAAGCGATATCGTCATTACCAACTACATTCCCATCGCCAAATCTATTCTAAGTTTTTACGATATTCGCTACATTACCGTCAGTAAATCCGGTTTTGGTAAAAATTTTACCGCCCAAGAGTACATAAATACCACCAATTTCATAGAACAATCACTGGGGCTAACCTCTTCCTATGAAGACAGCTTACTAAAAGCCTACACCGTTCCTCAAGAAAAGAATCCCGGAGTTTTTTTGGCGATTGACACCGGCGCCAATGACAGCTGGGGACAAAAAGAAGGAGAGGGAAAAAGCCGAAGGCGTCCCGCCAAGGACGGCGCCCGGATGCGCCTGACAAATGTAGGAAATGACCCGATTAACTTACAGATTGACTTCAAAGCGAACATCAAATATCTGCGCCGCTTAAAAATTCTTCTTGATAGCACACCGGTAAAGGATTTTTACATTAAAGAATTTAAGGGAGACTATAATTTTCCCCTGGATAATCTTGCCCCAGGTGAACACAAGTTGGAGTTTAGAATCAGCGACGAAAGCGGCCGGCCAATCACGGACTTCCAAGACAACCGCGGCGTTAAATTCAGCCACTTTCAGACTTTGGTTAAATGACCTAAACTTTTCCGCTTTAACTTTCCCCTAAAAATATGCTATTTTAGAAAATAGTAATGTGCAATGTGTAACATTTAATGGGTAAAGTATAAGTTACTAAAACACAAATTGGGATCACGTTACACATTACACGTTATACGTTACATGTTGTCATGTTCATCAGTGATAAAAGTCTAAAAAATTTTCTGCTGGAATCGGAGCTGGTTCCTCCTAATACTTTGGATGAAGCGGAAAAGGAAGCATTGAACGGCAAGCAAAAGTTGGGTGATTTATTGGTTCAAAAAGGATTTATACAGGAGGAACAGTTGCGCAAGACCTACGCTTATTTGCTGGGGATACCTTTCGTTAACCTGGAAAACCAGTATGTCCCCAAAGAAATTCTAAATATTGTTCCCGAACCGATCGCCCGCAAACATAAGATTGTAGCTTTTGAACAGGCAGACCGCAAAATCAAAGTGGCTATGCTGGACCCGGAAGATCTGCAGACCATTGATTTTATTCGCAAAAAAACCCAGAGTAAAATCCTGCCCTGTCTCACTTCCGAAAAATCCATCCAGCATGTCCTTACCCAATACCAAAAATCTCTCAAAGCTGAATTTGGCGACATTATCAGCGAGAATATCAAATTCGCCTCAGCGCTTTCTGACGCTAAAGGATTAGAAAAAGAAGAGGAAAGTCTCAAAAAAAGGGCGGAGGAACTGCCGGTAATTAAAATTGTAGATGTACTGCTGAAACACGCTATTATTCAGCAAGCTAGTGATATTCATGTTGAACCTGAAGAAAAAGAAGTGGTCGTGCGCTACCGAATTGACGGGATCTTACACGACGTCATGTTTTTACCCAAAGAAGTTATTGCCGCTATCGTCGCCAGAATTAAAGTGCTTTCCAATTTAAAACTTGACGAGCATCGTCTCCCTCAGGACGGCCGCTTCAAGATTGAAACAGCCGATTACAAGTTTTCCTTCCGTGTTTCCATCCTGCCCATCATGGACGGGGAAAAAATTGTCATGCGCCTTCTTAATGAATCCTCCAAGGGGCTGACACTGGAGCAACTGGGCTTTCGGGAAAAAACATTGGAAATTCTGCAAAGAAATATCCATAAATCCCACGGAATGATTTTGGTTACCGGCCCAACCGGATCGGGAAAAACGACTACGCTTTACACTATTATGGATATTTTAAACAGCAACCAAGTCAATATCAGCACAGTGGAGGATCCGATTGAATACCGCATGCCGCGGATCAACCAAACCCAAGTGAATCCCAAAATCGGCCTGACTTTCGCGACGGGACTGCGGGCATTATTACGGCAGGACCCGGACATTATTATGGTGGGAGAAATTCGTGACGAAGAGACCATGCACATCGCGGTTAACGCCGCCATGACCGGGCATCTGGTGCTTTCCACCCTCCACACTAATTCCGCCGCCGCCACTATCCCGCGACTCTTGGACATGGGAGCGGAACCGTTCCTGCTCGCGACAACTCTGAATATCACCATCGCTCAACGACTGGTACGCAAGGTCTGCCCTAATTGCAAAGAGGAATTTCATC
>VGKB01000060.1 GCA_016867255.1 Candidatus Moraniibacteriota bacterium | reverse complement strand
CTTGTAAAATTATTCCGGGTTTTACGCCCAAATCCCTTAACGCTTCCTTCGCGGCTTGGGCAATCGCTTTTTTTATTCCGTGAAGGTCAATGTATCTAGCCGAAGCCATTCCTACCCCGCAGGGCAACTTTTTACGTATTGCACGATAAAGCTCCTCTCTCGTTGCGGGGGTTAATTTTTTAGAATCTTTAACTTTCCGCCACCAATCACTCCGCTTCAAATTTTTTTTTAAAAAACCGATATCTGCCAGCACGACTCCTACCGCTACCGGACCGGCGATTGGTCCGCGGCCAGCTTCGTCCATGCCAACAGCGACTTTTCCGGTTTTTTTGTGTAATTTCCTTTCAGCGCGGGGATTTAACCGTTCCAAATAAGTGGGTTAAAAAATAAAATTTTCCGGATTGATGTCCACCTTGCTTCCGATCGGCAATGTTTTCCCAACCGTGCCCAGGTCTATGTTTTTGCTAGCTTTAAGCAAGAAAATTTCCCGCTGGCGCGATTTGCTTTCTTTTAAATTTTTCTTTTGGGGGAAGACCTCTTCTACTTCTTTTATTTGTTTGATTTTCCCAAGCCAGCGGGAAACTTTCGCCCGCAGTTTAGCTTCAGAGGAGCCCAAAATCTCTACCTTGAGAAGCTTCCCAAAGGGCGGATAATGGAACTTTTTTCTTTCTGAGATCCAGCCGGAATACAGGCTGGAATAACCGCCTTGAGATATTTTAGAGAAAAATTCATGGTCAGGATAAGAAGTTTGAATCGTTATTTCAGGCGCAATCTCAAGCAAACAGTAAAGGCGGGCGGCCGCCCTCTCTTCGGAGCGGAAATCCGGATAAAAAAGTAAATTGTCAAAGGAAGTAAAGACCGCTTGGCCGATGCTTTCGCGGAACAGCCAGAGGCAATTCGCGATTCCCGCGTAACCCAAGACTACAGCTGCTTTTCCCTGACAACTAATTAATTTCTGCCAGAAATCCAAATATTTTTCATAGGAAGCCTTTGGTTCCGGGGGGATTATCAATGGGATCTTAGCGCTTTTCAAGCGGCCGGCGATTTCTTCTTTGACCCGTTCCAACCCAAAATTTTTTAAGCCAAAGTTTTTTTTCTGACATTTTGGGCAGAAGGAACAGCCGCCCTCTAAATTGCCGCAAAAGCGACAGTGTAGCCTGCCGCGCTCTAAAAGAATAAGATTCTTTCCGCATCGGGAGCACTGGGGAATATGGCCGCAATCATTGCAAATAATAGTATTGGCAATCCCCTTGTGGTTAGCCAAAATTATGGTCCAGAGCTTCATTCTACAAGCCCTTGCTATTACGCTGCGGGCTTTATGACTTAATACTTGATCTTTTTGGTAAAGCAGGCGGTCCTTTTTTAAGTTGACTATCTGAATTTTTTTTCGCTTGCCTTGGTAAATAAGCCGACGGATAGAAAGAAAAACCTCGCTTAATTGTACCGGTTCCCGGACATCGCGAAAGATTCTTTCATTTTTGGTCTTAACGGTTCTTGCTCGAGTAAGCACCATGCTATCGTTTTCCTCCGTTAAAAAGAAAGGTGAATCCCAAAAATCTTCTAAGCGGGGAGTGGAACTGAGATAAATTTTAGGAATTTTTGGATAAAGAAACCCTATTATATCTCTCAGATCGTAGTAGGGGTTCATATCCCACTGCTTAAAATTAGGATTATGGCCGTCTTCCAAAATAATTAAGCCAAGGTTTCTAAAAGGAGCAAACAATGACGAGCGGTTGCCCACAAAAATTGTTTGCCGGAGCTGCTGTGTTAAGCGCCAAGATGCCTTAAACCAGGCGGGAGGTAATATTTTGCTTATTATTACCGGGGTTTCCGTTATCCTGCCAGCCGCCAAAAAATAATATTTTACTGCCGCCGGCAGCGTTTGAATCTTTTCCGGAACAATGATCAGGGCCTGCTTCTTTTCCTGCAAACATTTGTTTAACAATTTTTTCAAGAAATAAGGTTGATTCTGGGGGATGAAAATAAATTTTGGCTTTCGGGAATTAATGCTGGCCGTTTTTAACTCTTTCCGGGCAGCAATCAATTTTTCTATGCTTCCGATTTTCTCTATCCATTGCCCAAGAGTAGGCAAATGGAGTTTTTTGGTCTTGGGCCTTCCCTCTTTTTCAAGGTAAGCCGATAATGCAAAGTGATTCCAAGAAACAAAGCAGCGTTCGGAAGCTTTCCGGAGGCCCAAAAGGGCACTCGGGCTAAAATATCCCCTTTCCGTAATTTCCTCAATCGGTTTTAGGTTTATGGGACGGGTAGGAACGGGCCGGAAAAAATAATTTAGGGATATTCTTAGGGCGCGAAAATCGAGTCTTAACTCGTTGCTTAGCCGCGTTGATTTAAGTTTTATTTTTTTTATCCGCAAAGCGGCTCCTTTAATTTTTTTCCTCCTCCAAGGAACTGTTACAATGTCTCCCTCCCGAATTGACAAAAGCTTGTTTGGAGCAAAATAAAAAAAGGTTGAGTCTCCCCCATAGGGAAAGCGTTGAAAAATTAGCACTTCAACGACGGCAATAGAGAAAAAACTGTTTTGGAAATGAGGCACAGAGTTGGATTATGAGTTGTAAAATTACTTGCGGCTTGTGATGATCCAGATTTTAGAGAGCTTTTTACTGTCAGAAAAGAGGTTAAGAACCGCTTCTTTGAACAATTTATCTTCGCTTTCGCGAGCAAAAGCGACACTGCCAATTAAAATGTCAGGGGGAATTGCCGGGTTGCGATTATCCGTTACTACCTCCACGCCTTCACTAATTTCACTTTCCAACGGAAGCATAGTAAGTACCCCGCGCAGGTTGCGGCTGCCTTCCAAAACGCCATTCCAGCTTGTTCCGGCAATCTTCGCTCCTACTTTGCTTGCGTGATTGGACAAAAGTTTTACTTCGCTAAACCGTTCCTCGCTTTTTCCTATCAGCCCTACTAGCACGCCGTTTTCATCCAAAACCGCCATTCCTTTTTCAACCCCTTTGTTTCTGCCCCCCTCTATCATAAGAAGCGGGGTATCAAAAAAATTATCGTTGCCGATAACGGGGGCTTCCACAAAATTATATGCGGAAAAAGCCGCTCCCGGGGAAAACTTAACGCTGTTTCGCCTCAGTTCCTCCTTTAGCCGAGCGTTTTCTTGGGCAAGCTTCGCATTACTTGCCTTTAATTCGTTTAATTCGTTATTGCTCGAATCACGATTCAGCCGGGAGGGAAAGTCTCTTTTAATGCTAGAAAAAAACTTTCCGACTTTGCCGGTCAGATATCCAAAAGAGTACTGGTAGAGTATGTTTCCTGAATACCAGAGGGTGAAGACCCCCGCGATGAAGATGACAAACCAAAGCTTGAAACTTCTACTGAAGGATAGTTTTTTTGAGTGCGAAGAAAAGTAATCTAAAGACATAAATATAGTTACAAAACCCTCCCTAGTTTTTTTCTTTCTCCCAAACCCGCGAGCCAAGCTATTCCGCTCAGAAGAAAATATACTAAAGCGGCCCAAATAAAATTCTCTAGGGCAAATTTTAGTTTATCCGGCAAGTTCAAATAAGCAAAAGCGAATTTACCGATTAGTTGGTGGCCGCCAGTCAGGTTTGGGGAATTACTGCTTTTTACCGGAAACAGAGTAATACTGCCCGCTGCCATTAACTTTTTGTTTTGGTCGTACACTTTTAAATCTAAAGTGTGAGGGGTTTTGGGAAAATATTTCTTCTCGTCGAAAACGTACTTGAAGCTGTCTTCTCCCTCCTGAGCTTCTCCCCCGTCCAACGACCAGAAATAAACAAGGTCATTACGGGTAGCGAAGCTGCTGCCCAGAGGTTCGCGGTAAGCAATAATTTCAAAATCACTATTAAATGGCACCTCGTAAGATATGATTTTCTTTTGGGAACCGGAATCCCCGTTTTTATTTTCCTCCTCTTGCGCTTGGCGCATTTTCAAAGTTACCGT
>VGKB01000059.1 GCA_016867255.1 Candidatus Moraniibacteriota bacterium | reverse complement strand
GGACATAAAAATTTATGAAAAGGAAATGATGATGTAAGCTTAACTTATATTAATAAATATCAAGTATCAATTTGCAAGTTTCATTTAAGAATCAAGTTTCAAGTTTAATTTGAAATTTGATACTTGGAATTTATATGAATTTTGATAAATGTTACTTGATAATTGAAATATATAGAATCAGCTTATCTTAAATAAATGAATTTTGTAAGCCGAAACAAATTGATATTCCTCATCCTTTTGATTACGTTGATTAAGGGTATCATCTGGTCTTACGCCACGCCTCTTTTTCAGGCGCCGGATGAGCAAGTGCATTACGCAACAGTTCAGTATTACGCTGAGCCGGATGGCTATGAGCCGAATTCCTACGATTTTCCGCTAGAAAAAACGGATATGTTCAATCTCCATACCCAGAACTTGTCTCCGGAATTGATGAATTTTCTTGATAAAACCCAATTTGAGAAAGTGCGTTTTAACAAGGAAAATACTATGGATTTCCACCGCTCATCGATAGACGGCAATTATGAAGGTGAAATCCGAAAGAACACCTCGAGCCGGTTTGTGGAGCGGTATCCCGCTTGGGTAATCCATTACTGGGCGCCATATTATCAGGCGGTAGCGGGAATTGAGAATCTAGCGGGAAACTGGAGTATAATTGAAAGAGTTACATTAGAGCGATTTTTTCAGTAATATTGCTTGTTGTGTTTGTTTTATTTGCTTATTTAATGTTACTTGAACTAGGTTTAAGCGAGGTTTCTTCTGCCCTTCTCGCGGGCGTGGTGTCTTTCCAGCCGATGCTTACTTTTATCACCAGCTCCATCAACATTGACGCTTTTCTTTTAGCCGCTTTTGGCTTACTGCTTTTTGGGGCGGTGAGGTTTTTAGGAAGGGGCGCTGATATTATCGGGGTTTCTTGCCTTTTAGCCGGAACAGTCATTAGCCTTTTTTCCAAACCCCCCGGGTATTTTTCTTTAGGATTAATTATCTTTTTGCTGGTATTGTTCTTTATAAGCCGCGCCAAAGGCTACTTAAAAATGGAGTTTTGGCAAAAAACTGTCCTTGGCGCGAGTTTTTTTATTTTTATAGTAGCTTTTAGTTGGCTTTTTTATCATCTTTACCAGGCGATTAAAGTCAGGTATTTTCCCGGATCCCAGTCATTGAGCCTGCTACCGGCTTACCTGCGGCACCAATTTGATTACAACGTTTTCTACGCCCATTCAACCTTTTATTGGGGGAATTTTGGCTGGCTGGATACCCCCTTTTCCCAGCCAATGATTTGGGTGATATGGGCAATATTAGCTTTAGGGATAACTGGTATAATTTACTTTTTTGGCAAAAACATTTACCGCTGGAAAAAATTGAGCAAGAAAGAAAAAGTATTTAATTACCAGGTTTTATTTCTAGCTCTTATTGTCTTGGGTTTTAACTTCATGATCCATGCGGTGAATTTCCAGCAGGTAAATCCAAACAATGTGGCGGACGAGTCTGGTGCTATTGCTATCCAAGGCCGTTATTTTTTCCCGGTAATAGGCGTGAAATTTTTCTTGATTTTTTGGGGATTGACAGCTCTTTTAAGCCAAATTTATAAAAAAATAAAACTGGAAACCGGGGCTTTTATTCTGTTTTTAGGGGGTGTGATCTTAAACTTCATTGGACTTTTCGTTTATCTAGTTCCTCGCTTTTACCTCAACGATGGCACCACTTATTTTTCCCAGGAACTGCTTGACCGGATGTCCCAATATAAGCCAATAATGCTTAAGGAATGGGTGATAGTGTTTGTATTGATAGTATTTTTAGCTTTGATTGCCAAATTTTTATATTTAGCGTATTGCCGAATTAGGTCAAATTCTAAATAGAAAATTCTAAGTTCCCCGCCTTTGCCCGCTTCGGGGATGCAGCAGCCCCAAAATGAGATCCACTAAAGTGGTTTTCCCGGAACCAGTGGTCCCAATCAACGCGACAAAGGCATTTTTTTTGATTTTCAGATTGACATTGTCTAAAATTTTTCTATTGCTATTAGAGTAGAAGAAGCCGATATTCTCCAATGTGATTTCATGTTCAAATGCTAACGGTTCAACCTCCTTGCGTTTTCTGGAAAATTTAATTTTCTGCTCCGCTAATTTTCCCATAGCCATATCTTCATAGATCCTGTCTAGAGAAGCCCGGTTGAATTTGAGGGTTGTCAGGGAATTAAAAATTTCCTGCAGCGCAGGCATTAATCGGTATCCGGCGAACGCGAAGAAGCTGATTATCGGAATAATTTTTTGAGTAGGAATGCCCGAATATATTAAAAAAATAAGGATGCCGACAATACCGCCAAACGCTACTACCTCCATCAGGTAACGAGGGATTTGCCCGACAGTCTGGTTCCATGCCTGAACTCCGGAGTAAATTTCGGAATGTTGGAAGAATCTGTCAAGAAAAAATCCTTCCACTCTTCGGACCTTTACATCCTTTATTCCTCCCAGCGCTTCGCTAGCCGTTTCAAATCTTTTTTTGTTTTTTTCCAATCGTCTTTCCCCTTCGTTTTTTAGCTTATCCGACAGATAATAGTAAATTATGAAGTAAAGTAAGGCGAGAATAGCGGCGGCAAAGAGAGTCATTGCCGGATTAACATAAATAAGCAGAGAGAAAATTACAACAATAGTTACACTGTTATTGATGATGTTTATTAATGGGTTGATATAGCCGCCGGTCAGATGATTAACTTCCATCAAAACATTCTTGCCAAGATCTGCCGTGTTGTGGGACAAGAAGTAATCGTACGGCATAAAAAGGTATTTTTTAAGCAGTACGCAAGCAAGCTTATGGTTTTTCTGCCAGACAAAATTAATTTTCATCCAGGTTGCCAAGGCCGATACCGTGTTGCCAATTACCAAGAGACTCAGCACGATAAACCCGGAAAAAATAATAAAAGAATCAATTTTTTCAAATCCCAGAACCCCGAAAAAATAATTCAGCCAATGGTTCTGGGTGATGGTGTCGGGATCCATTACAATATTGATGAACGGCAGAATAGATGCCACCCCCATTGCCTGGAAAAAAGCCATAAGGAGAGACACGGCAACTACAGTCAGGAATTGAATTTTTTCCCGGCGGCTAAACAGGTCGTTTAGCTTAAATATGAATTCAAAACTCTTTCTGTTTTTCGGTATTGGCATGGAATAAAATTAGCTTAGCCGGTTACCGGCTTGAAATATTTGCGTTATCTCCTCTTTTTATTTTCAATTTAAGTTGTAATAATCTTTGTACCACTCCACGAATTTTTTGATTCCTTTGTCAATTCTTGTCGTTGGCTTCCATCCTATCTTTCGCAACTTGCGGATGTCGGCTACGGTGTTAGGCACATCACCGGGCTGAAGCGGCAGCATCTTTTTCCTGGCTTTTTTGCCCAAGTTGTTTTCCAAAACCTTGATGTAGCGCGCGAGCGTTTCTTCCCTGTCTCCGCCAATATTTATCACATCATACCCCTTGCATTTGTCCAAAACCGTGATTGTTCCGGAAACGATGTCGTCAATGTAAGTGAAATTACGGCTCATTTTCCCGTGATTGAAAACCTTGATAGGTTCTCCCTTTGTGATGGCGTCGGCAAAAAGAAAAAGCGCCATATCCGGCCGGCCCCAAGGGCCGTAAACGGTGAAGAAGCGGAGAGCCGTGATGTTGAGGCCGTAAAGATGATGATAGGCGTGGGCGACTAATTCGTCGGCTTTCTTGGAAGCCGCGTAAGGAGAAATGGGGGTGTCAACCGGGTCAGACTCGGAAAACGGCAGCTTTTTATTATTACCGTATACCGAGGAAGACGAAGCAAAGACAAAATTTTTGACTTTATGCCGCACAGCGGCTTCCAGCAGATTGATGCTGCCCATCACATTTACGTCAAAATAAAGTTTGGGCTTTAGCAAAGAGGATCTAACTCCCGCCATCGCTGCCAGATGAATTATTTTTTGAGGT
>VGKB01000058.1 GCA_016867255.1 Candidatus Moraniibacteriota bacterium | reverse complement strand
CGACCAGATAACATTATTTGAAAGCAAACCAGGCGGAAAAGATAGTAAATACAGGGAAGTTTTTTCGGCCAAATTAAAAACTTCCCCATAACAGAGGAAGTTTTTACCTGTTATTGCGTTACCCTGTTACCCTTTGTTTTTACTCTACCACCGCCAAGATATCTTCCGATTTGAGAATCAGATATTCTTCCTCATCAATTTTGATTTCACTGCCGGAATACTTGGCAAAGATAATCTTGTCGCCGGCTTTTACCTGGATCTTTTTTTCGTCCGTCCCCACCGCGATCACCTCGCCGATTTGCGGCTTTTCGTCGTCCGCCGTATCCGGCAGAACAATCCCGCTTTTGGTTCTTTTCTCCTGCTTTTTCACTTTTACCAGCACATTGTCCCCCAATGGTTTGATCTTGTCAGTCATAGCTTAAGTTATTAAAGCTTATAAAGTTATTAAAGCTTATAAAGATAATAGGGACAAAAATATGAAATTTTTCATTAAAAACTTTACGAACTTTATTACTTTATAAACTAAGAATTAGCACTCGTCAAGCTCAAGTGCTAAATTATACTTTTCCCAATAAAATGCTGACCCCAAGAGGCACCTTGGTCACAAAGTTTGCTCTATTTACTTGGTTTAATTGCCTCTTGGTATGATGTGATAAATTTTTCACTATCTTCTTGCAATTCTTTGAGAAAAGCAGCTAGCCTTTTATACCTGGATATTTCTTGCTCCAGTTGCTGGTTTTTTTCTTTGAACGACAGGATCACACCATCTAGTAATTTAATCAGCTTTTCCGCATAGATTGTCGCTATATCTTCTTTTTTTAAACCTGCTTTCTCGTAAGAAGGAAGGTGGATACCGGGGTATTCTTCCCTAATTTCAGCTAGAGTTTTTTCAAGATGCTCCAGTGTCTTGCTTTTCTTTCCGGAAATTTTCGCCCACAAACCAATGCTTTCCTGATAATTTCTTAGAGCGTCAATTAAATGGTCAATGTTTGGTTGAACCTTGCTTGCTTCCGCTTGGCTGTTTTCAAGCTCTTGTTCTTTTGCGTTTTTTAAAGTTTCCGTTTTTTTCTCGAGGGAATCGGCTGTCAAGCTAATGGTTTGGTCAAGCACCCGATTGGCTACCAGGGGCATGGTTAGAACTTTGTATTTTCGATCACCAATTCGATCACCAAGTAACTTATTGGCTTCGGGAATATCTTTTAACGCCTGCGCAATTTTATCCAAAGTTGAAATTATCTTCTCCCTAGAACTCTTAAGGTGTTCCCTGATAGCTACAAATTTTCCATTCAGCTCAATAATTTTTTCGGCTGATTCTTTGTCCACTTCAGTATGTTCCCCCACTGCAATTTCCCCTTCTAAATCTAACAGAGAAAGATAAGAATCGGTCGCTCCTCCGACAATTCCAACTACGCCGACATCTGAATTCACCACCGGTTTCCCATTAACTTCAGGGGTTTCTATTAGAACAACTCTTTTGTCATCATATGATTCCCCTGGCAACGCCAGCTCTTTTCTGGGAACATACATTTTTAATCCTCCCCGGTCTATTCCGTTCCAATAAACCGATACAGGAATCAAGCTGAAGGTCGCATTGTTATCGCCGCTGGAAGAGTGGTAATATTTGAATTGCCTAACGCCACCCTGATAACTTTGAACATTGGAAATTGCCTCAACGAAACCGCTTCTGCAGCCATGATAAATCGGGATTAACTCTTCCGGATCCATTGAGCGAATTTCTTCATATCTTGATTCTAAGCTTTTTTTGAGCTCTTGGCCAACAAAAACCCTTGTAATTTTTCCTGTCAACTCCTCAACACTAGTTTCCGGCCCAGTTGGCTTTTCCGGTCTATACTTTTCCCTTCGGTCAACTTTCTTTTCTTCAATAATTATTTCACCTGCTGATTCATATTTTGGCATTTTTTTGTTTAAAACATTGATGTGTACCCTGTTTAGTGGACAATTTTCAAACCCTCTCCCTGCCCGTCCGTAGCTTCCGAGCGCAGGCAGGCGGGAGCTTAAAACTTACTTGTCCCGTACCCAAGCGCAATGCGTGATGCGGGGTTTAATGGAAAATGAGAGTGTTCATACTCTCAATTGAACAGGTCAATCCATACCAACCTGTAGACAATCTCAAAAAATGATTGTAGATATTGTTGAATACCCAAAAGAACTTTAACAGTCGGAAACTATAACCACAAGAGGGGGTTAACCAGGGAGACTCTTTCTATATTTTTTGCAGGAGTTTCCGGTGCCGTTGCATCGGAACTGCTATGGAACGCATTGGGTTGGGGAAAGCCAGTATTTCTATATCTGCCTAATTGGGCAGGTGCAATAATACTGGCGACAGCAGTAATATTGTCCGAAGTTTTTAACCATTTTTCAGAACTTGAAGACAAAAAACGGGAAGAAGAACGGCAAGAATTTTTTAAAAAATACTTCTCTAACTTCACAAGGAGGAAAGAAATGGCAGAACTATTCGGTCTTTGGCTGTTGTACACGGGGCTGGGTGCCGCTGCCGTAACAATACTCACAATGCTCGCGATTGCTGTAACTGATCCCAAGGGGCGCGATGCTTACCGAAGGAACTGGAAGTTAACGCTTCACATACAGGCTCGGCTAGTCTCGCTTTCTTTGATAGCCGCCTTGTTCGGAGCCGCAATTTATAAGGGAAGCGCATGCCTCTTTATTACAGCCATTGTGAGTGTGCCTGCCACTATTGTTGCTCTTTTTCTCCTCACTCGTTTCCTTCCTTGGCCGGGAGCCCAACAACAGTGGGAAGAGTACAAAAGAAGAGGGGGACAAAGCAATACGACGGATTTGCCAGTCCCGAGGGAAAGGGAAAGAATGGAGTTGCCCCCTGCAAGACGGTTCAGGTGGTAGGGGTCAAACATGCATAAATGAAACCCCGCTATAAGTAGGTGCTTGCCTACATAAGCGGGGTTTTTTAATTTTAATCATGCGTATTTAAAAATTAAACGGCGACGTATCGGTGATACATCGCCATTCCACATTTTGTCTGCTTCATTGAAGCCAACCTACCAGCCATTTGACTGGGTTAGACTTAGACAGGATTGAGCGGATATCTGTTGCGTCTAGTAAAGGTGTTTCTCGCGCTCTCGCTCTTATGATAATCTCCTTGCTCTTCTCCACAAGCTCCGGGGACCAGTGTTCGGCCTTGAACCTTTGCTCCTCCGACGGCATTTTGAACCCGATCATCTTAACAACGTTGTGGTCGGGAACCAAGCCGTTCGTTCCGTCTATGCCCATGTCAACCTTGCTGAGTGAGTGTTTCGGAGATAACGCAGTACCGCAACAAGCGTAGGCAAAATCATAATTTACCCCAGCCCAACGTGTTTGAGGGCAACGCCAGACATAGAAGTGTTCTATCCCGCCGAGATCAACTACCCAATCTGGAATAACCTGTTTCTCGTTCCCATAGGGCAGATCTTCGCGTTTGCCGAGTATGTAGTCTTGCACCCCCCGCATGAATTCCGGATCGCACATATGTGCAAAAGGGTTCGGGTGGTTGGGCTTTAGAACCATACGATCGCTTCGCAAACACCGTTTGTAATCTTCTAGTGCTTCCCCAAACAAAAACCTTGCGACCATGTCTTCACTCATATAGACTGTCTCAATGTCATACGCGCTTGAGCTTTTTTGAAATGGCATGAGGAGTGCGCCTGTTTCTAGGGCAATCTCCGAGTCCAGAACCGCGCGCTTCCGAAGTTCCCGTGCCAAAGAATCGTCCAAGCGATAGCCACAATGACAATCCAATTTCCTTGACTCCAGCCTAATTCCTTCCGAAATCATACGTATAAGGGGGTTCAATGCCCGGTGAGTGATAACTATGTCCCCATTTGGGTAGTAGACAAACGCTTCGCCTATCCTTATTTTATGCGTGAAGCTATTCCTGATGCCCATTCTGACTCTCAATAGAGCCAACTCCGCCATTGAAATTGGCGAGAAACCATGTTGCACAAAATGCTCTAATCCTTCTTTTAAAGG
>VGKB01000057.1 GCA_016867255.1 Candidatus Moraniibacteriota bacterium | reverse complement strand
ACGCTCAAAGTATTTTTTAGTCCGCAAAGTATCAAAAGTAACTATGTCCACCTGGATTTTCGGGTGATTTTTCAAAAGCGCGCCATAAAGCCCGTTAATGTAACGGGTTAAACCATTTTCCTCGGGGTCAAAATAGGTGGTTAAAACTGCTATCTTCATATTCGTATCCATGATTTAGGAGTTACGTCGCTGGTGTCTATATTGGGGTCGTTAAGCCATTTTAGTGGTGCGATCACGATTTTATCCGGATTAGGATTAAGCCACGCCCCCCACCAGCTAAACGAGCTATTAGCTATAATATTGTGCTTACAGGAGCTCATCAGCCGCATATCCTCGTAACCGTGGGGGATGTCATTGTAATCTACATAAGTAATGGGATATTTAATCTTCAGATTTTTCTTTACCCAGGCGATGTCGTCGGAAAAAGCAAAAAAATGGGGATCGCCCACCCGGCTGGCTATAATTTTCACGGCTTTTTGGTAGTAATCCATATTGAAAGTGTTGTGCAATTTTTTAGTAACGGGATCAGTAACGTAGTCACTTCTCCTTATGTGGATGGATACTGCATTACAATCTTTTATTTTCTCAAGCATCGCTTGGTTTTCTTTGGTGGGGGGAGTTTTAACTTCGAATTCCTTACGAATTGTATCTTTAATGTCTTTAAAATACTTTTCATTGTTCCAATACCCTTGAAGATAAACATCCTTGTTAACTTTCAAAATGTCAGGATCGAATACATAATAAAAGCGCTCATTAACAACGGGCTGAGCATAAAAAGGGGTCTCTTTCCCCAACAATCGAGCTACCAGGTAGTTTTTTATTTGTTTTATTTTAAAAACAGGAAATTCCTTACCTAAAATCCAAAGTAAAAATCTTGCTGCAATACCATTATCGCCATTTTTTACTCTTTTGAGTTCTTCGGCGGTAGCAAAATTTTCTTGGATATTGCGCGCGTCCAGCATGTATTCCCGGTAAGTTCCGGTACTGTATTTTTCCCCCAGCCAGCTTTTATCCAGCTTAAGTTCGGTATTTTTTCGCAAAGCCAAACTCCGGCCCATGGCATACTGGAACATCTGATTACCCTGGGCTCCCACGAGACGAACAATAATCATATGTGTAGGTGTTTAATCAACAAAGGGGCGATATCGACGTTTGCCTCCTTACGGTTTATTGAATTGGTAAGAAATATTTTTTGGTAACTTTTTTTAATTCTTTTGATTCCTTTTTCTAACACTCCGTGAGTAATTATGGCCACACTAGCTTTGGCGCCGCATTTCTGACATTCCTCGCTGAAACGTTCCAGTGTACTGCCGGTTTCAATGATATCGTCAACGACGCCGACCACCCTATTCTGAACCACTTTTTTTAAATTAGCACTATGCTCAACTTCAACCGCATGGGAATTAACCCTTTTTTTGTTTAGCCCTGTCAAACCGGTTCTTTGCTGGCCGCCGCAGTCGGGGGCAAGAAAAATAATGTCCGGATGTGATTTAGTAACATCTTTTTTTAACCATTCAAAGACTGGGATATTTTCGAGCGGATACTTTTTGACCCAGTCCTTGCCGGCAAAATGCGCGTCCAGCACAAAGATCTTTTTAACTGGGTAGTATTCACAGAATTCTTTGATCAGGCTTTCGGCTACGTTAATTTCCCCCGGGTCAAAAACATTATCTTGCATGCCGTAGGGAAAGTAAGAAAAACAGACTTCGATATTGGGAATGGAATTATTCTTCAGTATTTCCAGAATTATTTTTAACTCCATCAGTCCTTCGTTGGGACGGGGCATGCCGGAGTGGAGCACCACATAACGGGTGTTTTTGTCTAAGTCGGGCAAGGCCGCGTAAACCTCGCCGTCAGGAAAAATAAATTTTCCGTCCCGGTTGCCTTTTGGCCAAACCACACTGTTCTTGGGAAATTTTTTGGCTAGGTGTGCTGCGGTGGTGGTAGGGATTATTTTAATCGGCATGCTATATTTTTTTCCAGTTATAATATTTCTCTTGGGCCAGGGCCAGCATTGGCAAATCTCCCTGGCTGTTACCGTAAGCGTAAATGTGGACGAACTCATCCAAATGACATTTTTCTTTTATCCGGCGAACTTTTTCTTCTCCGGCACAAACTTTTCCGACCAATTTGCCAGTTATTCGGCCATTTTTTACCTCAATTTCAGATCCAATCAGAGTGATATTCTGTTTTTGGCACCAATCCTTGAGATAATATTTCAGTGTGGCAGTGACAATTGCTACTTGGTGGCCGTTTTTCAAATGCCAGTTGATTTTTTCTTGGGCCTCCGGCCGGATAATTGCCGGCAGTTTCTCCCGGTCGTATTTTTGGCAGGCTTTCTCAAAATCACCCAAGCCCCTCCCACGGTAAAAGAGCCTTAAAACCGTTATTTTCATCCTTTCTTGAGAATACATTTTTAGCAGGTATAAGGCAACCAGCGGACTAAGCAGTAAAAAACCAAAAAAGAACCTGAATTTTCCCAAGTCAAACAGCAAAAAGTCCACTAAACTGTCTTTGCGGGTGACGGTGCCATCAAAATCAAACAAGGCTAAAGCGGTTTTTTTCATGGACGATTGAAATAATTTTGAAAATAGTTAGGGTCGTTCAAAATCAAATCCCGGGTCTGCCAGAAAAAACTGGGCGGAGACACAATGTTGGGTTCGTTACTGATGCCAGTGATAATCCCCTCCAGCTGGGATTGGTCATCGACTTTTAATAGCTTGGATTGTCCGTTAAACTGATTATATTCATAATACCAGGCATTTTCAATCGGGGCCGACCAGCCTTCTTCCAAATAAATATTTTCTCCCTCCAGCCTGACTTTTTGGTCAATTATTTTGTCGAGGGTGAGAGTGTTACCTCCGCTCACCCGTTGGTTTTTAAGACTCATGGCATAGCCGAAATCCCAAAAATAGTAGAATACTTCTTCGTTTAAGAAATTACCAGTCGTGAAATGGGGAACATTAGCCAGCAGGATTAATTTTTCCTGGCAGGGGGGAACGCTGGCGGTGATTTTGGCGTTACAGTCAGAAATAATCGTCTTCTGTAATTGGGCTGACAGAATATAGTTATGGCTAATCAACTGGAAAGCGATGAAACAAAGAGCTAGCAGTCCGGGAAAGAAATAAAATAATTTTTTCTTGAAAAAATAGGAACTGCCCAGAGCTAGTAATAAAGCCAAGGTAAACCAAGTCGCGCTCATTCCCCGGTTCTCATACCCAATGACTTGGGCAGTACGGCCGGAGAGAATATACAGGACGGAGGAAGCAAAAAAAGCCAAAATAAAGATTATGAAAATATATCTTGATTGGTCTTGCTTTTCTTCTGGCAGTTTCCCCCTTTTTAAATAGAAAATTGAACCAATGATTACCACTAGAAAACAGAATAATAAGAACAAATTAACCATACCGTCGGGATAAATGACGGCCGAGTATAGCAAGGTAAAAAAATCATTCACGCCGGCGTGTAGCCAAGACCAAAAAAGCTGGCTGATATTTCCCCAAGCAGGGTTAAAATCCAAACGCGAAACCACCGGCATATATCGAGGCATAATTAATTTTTGCATAACCAGTACTAAAATAGTGACTTCAATCAATGGGGAAATTGATTTGACTAAAGTTTCTCCAAGCATAGCCGGGGGTTTTTGAATCTGGACTTTTACCAGCCAGGGCCATAAAAAATTAATTACCAAGAGCGGTAAAATTATTTCGTAAGTCAACAGACCTACCAGGATAAGAGCATAGCTAAGTACTAACAAATTTCCGTTTTTTTTATTTAAATGCCTGTCTAAAAGGAAAAAAGACCCCGCCCAGACAAAGAAAGAAAAAGTGGCGGTAAGCTGCATTACGGGCGAAAAGATTACCGTAGTGGCAGTTACCGGCAGCAGCCCGAAGAAAAAGAAAAATATTGGATAAACCGGTCGGGTATACTTTTTTATTACGTATCCGGTGATTAATAAGGTGGCTGACCAGAAAAAAAGGTTGGTAATTATATACGGAAGCGGCCAGGTGCCGTATAATCTTGAAAAAATTGTTAAAACCAACGGGGCCACCGGCCGGTTGGAAAACAAAGGAAACCAGGCAGTGTAATTTTGCCA
>VGKB01000056.1 GCA_016867255.1 Candidatus Moraniibacteriota bacterium | reverse complement strand
CAAAAAATTAATTTTTTCAAATATTGTATCTTGAGCTATAAGATTTTTTGGTCTAGATTAAAATTATCGTTATTAATTTTACAACCTAATGGAAATCAGTAAACTTGAACTGAGTATTTTTGAACGTCTGAACCGAAAAAAAGAGGGCAAGTTAAAATTTCAGCCATTTTACGAAAATCTCTTAAGAATGGCTTTAAGAGGGATGAACATTGGCGGAGGGGGAAATGTGGAAAACAGCGGGGAGATTTTCGCTCTGAAGTATATAGGCAGAAAACTCGCTAGTGCAAAAAAGTCGATTGTGGTTTTTGACGTTGGTGCCAACAAAGGAAAATATTCCCAACTAGTTTCTAAAATCTTGCCACAGGGCAAAATAATCATCTTTGCTTTTGAGCCTTCTTTAAAAACTTATAAAAAATTAGTTGATAATTGCTTGCCCCACCCCCAAATTAAACCAGTAAATTGCGGTCTGAGCGATAAAAAAGCCGGAGCTAAGCTCTTTCTTGATCAAGAGACTTCGGAGATGGCCTCAATTTACCAGAGGCGAATGGACCATTTCAATCTTCATATGAATTTAGTTGAAGAAATTAAGCTGGATACCTTGGATAATTTTTGCGCCGAGAATAAAATCAACCGAATTGATCTTCTAAAACTGGATGTGGAAGGCAACGAGCTCAAAGCGTTGGAGGGGGCAAAAAAGATGCTAACCAAAGGAACAATCAAATTTATGCAACTGGAATTTGGCGGATGCAACATTGATTCGCGCACTTTTTTTCAGGACTTCTATTATCTGCTCAAGGATAAGTATGTGATTTACCGAATTGTTAAGGACGGCCTGCATCGGATTAAAGAATATCAGGAAATTTACGAACTATTTATAACTACCAATTTTTTAGCTGAGTTAAGAAACAATAATGTTGGCAAATAAGATTCAAAGATTTATCCCCGAGCTACTCCGCCCTTTAGTCGCAAAAATTTATCATCTGGAAATAACAGAGATGATCTTGGATTTAATCCTCAAGCTTCAAATCACTAACTCCGACCGGAAATTAATTCATTTAGTGAAAAACAACCGGGAAGTGCCGAAAAAATTTAAAATCGGTATGGCGGTTTTAGCTTATGAACGGCCGGAATACTTGGAAGCTTGTTTGGATTCCTTATTTCGAACGAAATTATACGATTATGACATAACTTTCTTATTGCAGGATGATGGCTCTAAAGATCCAGAAGTTAATAAAATTATTAACCAGGAGCGTGATCCAAAATACAAAATCGTCCGTTCTTATACCAAAAAAGGGCATAACTCTTGGGCGGGGGCTTTCAACAAGGCCATGCGGAAACTTCTGGAGATTGATGATTTTGATATAGTCGGTTCTTGCGATTCCGATTGTCTTTTTCACCCTGAGTGGTTGGATAAAACCATAAGAATGGCGCTTTGGGCTAAAAAAAACCATCAGGAGCATATATTGATTAAATTTTCCTCATTTAACTCCGACCAATGGGAGTTCCATAAGATTCTGGGAACTTATCGCTCGCCTTATGGAAAATTCTTGGTCAAGGAGAGAATGGGCGACTTGAACAGTTTTTATTTCACCAAGGACTTACTCGGAGTCGGTTTTTATGAAGAGAGCAAGGACGACGAGACTATCATGACAGAAAAGTTTAAGAAACTGGGTTTCAGGAATTTTTGCACTGAACGGAGCTACGTTGAGCATCTAGGGAAGGTTTCCGTTTTAGACAAATGGCGTCCGGTCCCTGGAGGAGAAAATTACACTTTTGCTGCGAAGCCAGTTTTAGAAGGATGGGACCTGCCTGAGTACATTTATAGAAAATTTGACAATATCCGTCATTATACATTTGTGATCCAAGTGTTTTATCCTGGATTGGGTGATCATCTATTCTATAGTCATCTACCGCGTATCGCCAAAAATTTGGGGCTCAAAAAAGTGCTAGTATCTGAACATTCAGAACTTCGCAGTCCTGAAGCCAAAAAACTTATTTGGGAGAGTAACCCATATATTGACGGATTTACCAGAGAAAAGAGCTATCGCGCTCCTGATTTCACTAAATTGAGCCCTAAAATGAACTTGCTGGATAAGATAATGCTTGACCAAGGATTAGATGACGGGCAGCGTTTTCATGAGCCGGAAGTGCACTATAAACCAAAAAAAATCAAGGAATTGGAAGGAAAAAATATTTACGATCCAAATTATATTGCTAATGCCGGAGCAATGAACTCAAAAGCTCTGGAGCGATACTTGAAAAAATTTAGAATAAACATGGATTACCAAATGGCACTGCGCAAAGGCAGCAACCATATTCCCCTACTTAGAAAAGTGAAGGAATTAGAAACTACCTCAAAGGGTTCCACTTTAGAAAAATTCTGTGATGTAATTGGATCTTGTAAGAGAATATACTGCCTTACCACCGGCACCGCCACACTTGCGGCGGCTCTGGGTAAACCCGCTACTGTATTTTATGGAAAAGGAGTGGGATTACAATTTCATCATTCGAAACTCCATCGTTACGTAAAGCTTGATAAATTATGAAAAAACCGATTGTCTCAGTGGTGATGCCGACCTACAACCGAATAGAATATCTTGAAGAAGCGATTAAGAGCATTCTTAATCAGTCGCTAAAACGATTGGAGTTAATAATCGTAGACGATGGATCTACTGATAGCAGCATTAAGCTAATCAAAAAATATGCCGCTAAAGACCCCCGGGTTGTTTACATCTACAACAAAAAAGATAAAGGGGTGGTAGGCGCTTCGAATTTAGGTATTCGCCGATCCAAGGGAAAATATATTGCCCGAATGGATTCTGATGATATTTCTTTGCCCAAACGGCTTGAAAAAGAAGTAAATTTTCTTGAGAATCACCCCGAAATTGATGCTTGCGGCGGCTGGGTTGAAACAATGGGTAAAAAAGGAGGTAAGGTTTGGCATATTACAACCGATCCAGATGAGATAAAATGCACTATGCTATTTTGCGGGGCTGTTGCTAACCCTACAAGTTTGGTACGTCGATCGGTTTTTTTCGATTTGGGCATTTGGTACACCGCTTATCGAGGTATCCAAATTGCCGAAGATTATGATTTTTGGGTACGCTTAGCCGAAAAAGCAAAAATTGCCAACATACCTAGTGTGGTTCTGCTTTATCGTTGGCACGACACTAACGCCACTACTTCTAACAATAGTGCTCAATCAAAGAGAGTGAAACATATAATGCTTCGACAATTAAATAAATTAGGTATTAATCCGACTCGTTATGAAATTGGAATTCACCAGAAAATGGGATCTGGCGAATATATCGGCGGTGGGAAGTATGGAATAAGGAGGATTGGAGAATGGACGGATAAACTGATCATGGCCAATAAAAAAACTGGAGCTTTTCCAGAACCGGCTTTCTCCCGAGTAGCAAACAAAAAGAGGGAAGAAGCGCTAGAAATCCATTATAATTACCGAGAGAGACTTACTTTAGTTCGGCTAATTGTATTTTTTGTGGCTTTAGGAGGAAAAATCCTTCGGCTTTTTCTGTCGGGAAAGAAGGTAGACGTGATATATAAAAAATTACAATTACTTTATGAGTGGATTCAAGAAATGGTCGGTTCTAATAAACACAGTAAAATAACCTCAAAAAAGCTAATTAACAATCGTCATGATAATCGTTAATTTAAAAGGCGGAATGGGTAATCAGATGTTCCAGTACGCGTTGGGAAGAGCTCTGGCTATCAAGAACAAAAACGAATTCAAAATGGACCTTACCTATTTGAAAGAAGGCCAGCCAAAATCTCCCGATCATACCTTTAGGGTATATGATTTAGGGATTTTTAACGTTAAAGAGAATTTTGCTACAAAAAGAGACTTGGAATATTTTTATTCTAGGAGCACGGCGAAACAAATTTTGAACCATCTTTTGCCAAAATATTTTCCTAGAAATAATATTATTTACGATAAAGATTCCTATGTATTCAACCCGGAAATTCTTGAACAAAAAGGCAATCTTTACTTAGATGGCTATTGGCAAACAGATAAATATTTCGAAAGTATTGGACCGCTAATCCGTCGGGAGTTCACTTTCAGAAAAAACTTCGATGCCAAAAACCAGCAATTAGCTTCGGAAATCAGTAATAATAATTCAGTCTGCCTAAATGTCAGACGCGCTGATTACGTTAAAATCGCCCATATGACAAAACATCACGG
>VGKB01000055.1 GCA_016867255.1 Candidatus Moraniibacteriota bacterium | reverse complement strand
TCCGCTTCCCACCAGCTTTTTTCTCCTTTTTGACCCAAGTTTCCTATTTGAGCCATTTCACTCCGCAATTTATCCTCCAGTCCCGCAATCAAACTATTCAACTTTTCAAACCGGGGAAGAATTCCAAAAAACCCCACTCCCAGCACCAGCAAAAGCACTGCCGCCCCCATTGCCAAAGCCGGAAAAAAATTATATCGGAATTTGGAATCTGGAATTTGGAATTTGGAATCCGAAGATTGAAGTTTAGTTTTCTTCCCAATCTTCAAATTACTCGTTTTCTTTTCTTCTCCACTTGCGCTTGGTACGCCCACGCTTGTCTGGTACTCGGTACTTAGTCCCTTAGTACTTAGCACTTGATCCGGCATTAATTCTACCTTTATCGGCACCTTCACCTCCTCTTCAACTGAAGCCACCGCATTCGCGGAGGAATCCCTAGCTTCCTCCAGCATCTTATCTAAAATACTTTCTTTTTGAACTACTTCTTGAACTACTTCAGGTTTTGATATTTGGGGCTTTATTGGATGTTGGGATTTGGGATCTAGGGTTTGCGCCTCGCTTATGGGCTCCTCTTCCTCTTCCACTGACATAACCGGCGCAACCGCAATCATTTCCGGCGCCAACTGTCCAACTTCCGGTACTATCCCTCTTGGCCGCTCCAATTTTAATCTCTCTTCTTTTTCTTGTTTTTGAATTACTTCCAAGCTCGGTACCGGGTACTTAGTACTTAGTATTTTCTTATTAATCGCCCTTCGGATCGCCTCGTGCGTCTTGCCGGTAAGAGCCGATATTTCTCTATAGGAATACTTATTATCCACTAAAAACTTATACACCGTCGCTTGGATGTCGTCCTTCCCCCGATACATCGCGTAACGCTTTTTGAGCAACGCAAAAACATCCGGTCCAAAATTCTTGATCACCAGCTCTTTTGCCGACTTTATTCTGACTTTTTTGTATGCTTTTATTTGCTTGGGCTGAGCCATATTACTTCCATTTTAGTTTACATCAAATTATTGTCAAGTTTTGACAAAGACAAATCCGATAAACCTTATAAATATTGGTTAATTAAAACAAGCTGATTTATGTTTAATAAAAATTTTATCTGGATTTAAGGATTGATGTGGTATATAAAAAGTACTAAGTTCCCAGTCCCCAGTAACAAGTTATTTTAAAAAAATTTAAAAACATGACAATCAAAAAATTGGAAGATGTCATTGTGTGGCAAAAAGCAGGTAAGCTTACTTTGAAAATTTACAGAGAATTACACAAATGCAGAGATTTTTCTTTTAGGGACCAGATGAGAAGATCAGCTGTTTCAATTATGAATAATATTGCGGAGGGATTTGAGAGAAAAGGCAACAAAGAATTAAAAAGATTTCTTTATATTGCCAAGGGTTCCTGTGGAGAAGTGAGATCTATGTCTTATCTAGCTCTAAAACTAAAATATCTCTCAGAGGAGAGCTTTAAAGAAATAAATATAATGTCAGTAGAAATATCAAAAATGTTAACGGGCTTTATAAGTAAAATTTAAAAACCTTTTTTAAAACTCGGTACTAAAATTAGTATTATGGCTAAACGATTAGTGCCAAAACTTAGTACTGGGAACTAGGAACTTAGTACTTAACTACCCAACCACCACCAGCGTAAACAACATCCCCGCCACCGCTATCATCAGCGCCGCCAAAAAGAGCAACAACCAGTTTGTTTTTTTGCCCTTTGTTCGCTCAAAATCTCTTCGCCGGTACTCAAAAGGATGGGCGTTATAGGGGACATAGAGAAAATTATCTTGAGGTTTTCGCTTCTGGAGCTCATAATCTCCAGTTTTCCTGTCGCGTGGAACTGCCGGCGTATAATAAAACGGATCAGCAATACCAAAGTCTTCTCTCGCTTTCTCCGAACCCGGATCGTAATCGCCGATATTTCTCACTGGAACCCATTCCGCCGTTCCTTCCAGCACTGATTCTTCCGCTTGATCCTGAACCTCATCGGCCGTCTTTAGGAGTTTTCCTAAATCCGCAACCAGTTTTTCTGAAAGCTCTTCCGTTTCTTGCCTTTCTTTTTCCAAGGCCTCTAGATGATCTCCTGTTTTAGCTATGTTTTTAGCCGTTTGTTCCAGCCCTTCCGCCGTTAGCTCTTTTTTGATTATTTTCTCTTTTTCTCTGATCTCACCAAGAACTTCTTGGAGTTCCCTCTGCACCTCATCAAAAATTGAATCTTCCGTAACCTGCAACTTATAGCTTCCAATTTGCGACCCAGCATGAGGTAAATCGGTGCTCGCGCCGGGCTCGGGCTCATGCCTTATAATTCTAGGTTTATAGCTATTTTCGTTGTCATCCTCGGGTTTGCTTTGCCCATCCGAAGCCGTAGGCAAAGGAGGGACCCGGGGATCCAGAGTATTTATTCGGTCATTATAATTTGATATTGGAATTTTGGGCCTTGATATTTCCTGATATTTCCTGCTCAGCTCTTTTTTTCTTTCTTCTTTCCTCTCCCGCATTTCTCTTTCAAACTCCCGGATATTTTCCAAGGTTGAATACCAAATTCTGCCGATTTTCTTTACCTTGAGCTGCCCTCTCCGGGACATCAAAGACAAATACCCCATCGTGTAAGGGGTAATCAAAGCTAATTCCCTTAGCGGCTGCCAGTTCCGAACTTTATCGCTATTTTTGCTAATTTTGTTTTCTTTTACCATTAAAGTAGCTTTAGTTTCTAGACGCACAAAAAATCCTAAATACTAAATTATAAGCTCCAATAAATCCTAATATTTAATTTTCTAAAATAAATATTAGTGCTTATAATTTAAAATTTATTGGAACTTAGAATTTTTAATTTGGTGCTTATTCTCCCAATATTACTCAATTTATACTAATATATCGCTTTTATTTTAACGGACAAGAAAAAGTTGTCAAGCTATTTACTTCAAGAAGAACACATACGCCTTCCCATCCGTAAAGAATAGATCACCCGATTGGTTCTTCCCCAGAGTGGGAGGAACCACTTGAAATTCCTCAACTTTTTCTACTCTTCCGGTATGCAGAAAATTGGATTTTATGTTTTCCCTCTCAACATCAATTGCCGGATCAATAGTGTGGGTAGGCATAATGATGCTGTAAGCTCTTTTAATTGCCCGATCAAAGTGCGCTGTCCCAAACCAAATGTCTTCTTTCCCTCCGTAACTGAACGGGGTCTTCCAAAGGTGTAAATGGTGCCGTTCGCCTACCGAATTGGATTCGGTCGGTTTTTCATAAGCCAAATCGTTGGGCACCGCGTCCCAAAGCGAAGGAACTCCCGGCGCTTGGGGATAAGGATCTCCTTTCATTTCCGCTTTTATCAGACGCCAAACATTCTTCATATTGATCCGATCGCAGGGAAGCCATCCCGCCTGCTTTAAGGTCTGCCCTACTTGCTCTTTATCTCCAATTATTACTATGTGAATTGGCTCTTGGGGTTTGCCGGAAATAGTCTCGCTCACCCGGGGAAAATCGGAAAAAAACCTGTCGGGGATATCCGTCTCGCCCAAAACAATTTTTTCTTGCCAGCCCAAATGACTTGCCCTTACGGCCGGAAACGGATGCCGGCTGTAATAATATCCGACGTATCCCAGCCAAAGAATCGCGAAAGCTATTCCAATGGGTTTTATCGCCATTCCCAACAAAACCGGCTTCGGCTTTAGCGCCTGGATCGCTTTCCCGGCGTTTTGTGTTTTCCCATTAAATCTTCCTCTTATTTCCAACACTGTCACGGTCATCGCGAGCCACGCCGCACCGGCCGTCCAGCTGGCCAAAACGTCGCTGGGCCAATGAACCCCCAAATATATCCTTGAAACTCCGATTGCCAGTATCAACAATAAAAACAAAAATACAATGATCGCCCTGACTTTCCTGCTCCAGGCCCAACGATAAATGAAATATCCAATCAGACCAAAAAAGGTAACCGCTAAAAAAGCGTGGCCGCTGGGAAAGCTCTGATCAAGATCTTCCTCTCTGATAAGTGCCACTCCCAAAGGCGGCCTTTTCCTCTCCGCCAGAATTTTGACGGCTTTCAAGAACGCCTCTCCGGAAAAAATTGAGGCCAGAAGCGCCAGTGAGTAGTGCCGCTTGCCAGTGAGATAAAGAAAAATTGCTACTAATAAAACTCCCAGATAAGCAACCGATTTTTCGCATAAATAAGTGAAGAAAAGCATTGCCTCGCTTATTCTGGGGGTACGGAATTCCGAAACAACATTTAATATTCTGAGGTCAGAGAGGATTAATGGGTCCTGGGTGAAAAACCCAAACAAAATTTTCAAAAATAAATAGCCAAAAATAGCAGTTATCAGCACTCCCACGGTAAGATAAAGGCCGAACTGCTCATCCGGCGTAAGCC
>VGKB01000054.1 GCA_016867255.1 Candidatus Moraniibacteriota bacterium | reverse complement strand
CAAAAATATAATCCAGCGGGCTCTTAAAGACAAAGAAAGAGGATTAGCTGGAAAGAAAATTAAAATCAGTGACGATACCATTAAGCTTATATCTCGGCTGGCAAACGGAGACGCCCGCATGGCGCTGAATACCTTGGAAGCAGCGGCTTCCCAAAACAGCAAAGTTACTTCCGACCTCATAAAACAGGTGTTACAAAAATCTCACCTAATGTATGATAAGGGCGGGGAAGAGCATTACAATATTATTTCCGCTTTGCATAAGTCTATGCGGGGCGGCAACGCTAATGCCGCTATTTACTGGCTGGCGCGGATGCTAGAGGGCGGCGAAGATCCTGTTTATATTGCGCGACGCTTAGTGCGCTTCGCCTCGGAAGACATTGGACTGGCTAACAATACGGCACTGCTTCTAGCCAACGCCGCTTTTGACGCCTGCCAAAAATTAGGGATACCCGAGTGTAACGTGCACTTGGCTCAATGCGTAATCTATTTATCTAACTCCAAAAAAGATATTTCCGCCCTTTTTCTAACCCCTTCCTTAAAAAATAAGGGGAGATTAAAAAAACCCGATCGAAGTGATCGGGTTGAAACTGAGCTGGATTGACTCTCATTTTGGAGATATTAAAACTTGCTCTCGCAGCGACAGCCGCAGGCGAGGTCCTTCTCCAAGAAGAGAGAGTACGGCGGTCGACGGAGCCCTTCGTGATAGCTCGGGGCAGCACGCAAGCGTTCCGGAATTGCGATCTGCGGCGAAATATCTGGCCGCAAATGGACCGGACAGCAGACACACTGGCACCGCCAATTGACTGTGTCAGCCGCTTCGGCCGAGGGCGCGAGGTAGACCAGAATAACCATCGCCACAAATACCCACGCCAATACAGCGATGATTGAGACTGCCACTAGTACTACTGGGTCTTGCTTTTCTCTCATGTGATTCCTCCTCCTTGTTCCTGAGAGATTTTGTAATGAAATGGCCTTTCTGATTAAACGCCTGATTATGCGATAAAATTATGTTTTGTCAAGAAAAAATTGGTGTTTTGGTGGGAATATGTTAGGATAATAAACGATTATTAAGCAAATAAATGTCCGGATTTATCGTTTCCTCTCGATTCCAGCCGGCGGGGGATCAGCCGAGGGCGATTGAAAAACTGACCGCCGGTATCAAAAAAGGCAACAGATTCCAGACTCTGCTCGGCGTCACCGGGTCAGGGAAGACTTTTACGGTGGCTAAAGTGATTAAAGAAGTGCAAAAACCCACTCTGGTAATCGCTCACAATAAAACCTTGGCTGCCCAACTGGCCCAAGAGTTCCGCACTTTTTTTCCCAAAAACTCGGTAGAATATTTCGTTTCATATTACGATTATTACCAGCCGGAAGCTTATATTGCTTCTACCGACACTTACATTGAAAAAGAGGCGGAAATTAACGACGAAATTGACCGCCTGCGCCACGCCGCCACCGCCGCTCTTTTGTCGCGTGAAGACGTAATTATTGTCGCCTCCGTTTCTTGTATTTATGGTTTGGGTTCACCGGAATACTACACAAGTTTTTCCTTAAAAGTTGCCCGCGGGGAAAAAATTGACCGGGCTCAACTATTGGAAAATTTAATAGAATTACGCTACGACCGGTCCGATTTTTTGGTGCGGGGGAAATTTCGCCTCCGCGGTGAAATTTTTGAAGTCGTTTCTCCGGCGCGGGAAATTGCCACTCGGATTGTGCTTGACGGAGACAGAGTGGCAAAGATTTTTGAATATGATCTACTAACCGGAGAAGAGTTGGGCGACCTAAACCAAACTTACATTTTCCCGGCCAAACATTTTGTAGTACCGGAACCCGTCATGGGGTCAGCTCTTTCACAAATTGAAACTGAATTAGGCGAGCAACTGGCCGCGCTTAAAAAATCGGGCAAGCTCCTGGAAGCTGAGAGGTTGGAAAGAAGAACTAAACAGGATATAGAAATGATGAAAGAGGTAGGTTACTGCAACGGCATTGAAAATTACTCCCGTTATTTGAGCGGCCGGGCTCCCGGAGAGGCGCCCTATACATTAATAGATTATTTCCCTAAAGATTTTTTAATGGTGATTGACGAGTCGCACGTTACCATCCCCCAACTTAACGGTATGCACAACGGCGACCGTTCCCGCAAAGAATCTTTAGTGAAAAATGGGTTTCGTTTACCCAGCGCTTTTGACAACCGGCCATTGCGATTTTCAGAATTTGAAGGGAAGATTAACCAGTTAATTTTTACCTCCGCCACCCCAAGCGACTATGAGCGGGCAAAGTCGTCTCAAATCGTTGAACAAATAATCCGCCCCACCGGGCTGGTTGATCCAGAACTGGTAATAAAACCAGCCAAAGGACAAGTGAAAGACTTAATCGCGGAAATCAAATCAGCCGTTGCCAAAAAGGGCAGGGTATTGGTTACCACTCTGACTAAGAAGATGGCAGAAGACTTGGCGGAATTTTTAATTGAACAGAAAATAAAATCCCGTTATTTACATTCTAGCGTGGATACCATCGAACGGATAAAAATATTGGAGGAGCTTAGGCGCGGGACTTTCGATGTATTGGTGGGTGTAAATCTTTTGCGAGAAGGATTAGACTTGCCCGAGGTCGTTCTGGTAGCCATTTTAGACGCCGATAAAGAAGGGTTTTTGCGCAGTGATACCTCACTTATTCAAACAATTGGCCGCGCCGCCCGCAATGTTTTTGGAAAAGTGATTCTCTACGCCGACCACCTTACCGGTTCTATGAGAAGAGCCATTACGGAAACTAACCGCAGAAGAAAATTACAAACGGCTTATAATTCAAAGCACAACATAACTCCGCGGACGATTCATAAAAAGATAGAATCAATCGTTGACCACGAACTAAAACCGGAGATAACGCGTGATTTTTCTGAACTGGAAACCTTAGAAGACATCGTAGGATACATTAAGCAGCGGGAAAAAGAAATGAAAGAAGCCGCCCGCAATCTAGAGTTTGAGAAAGCCGCGGTAATTCGGGACGAGATTGGGGAGTTGCGGAAAATTCAAATGAAATAATATCTTAGTCGCAAAATTTTCTGAAAAGTTTTTTCTGTCTGTGGTGCGCAGTACTCTAAGCGCCGCAAGAAAAAATTTTTCAGAAAATTTGCAGACACCCAATCCTATGGAAAATATTATCATCAAAGGAGCGCGAGAGCATAATCTTAAGAATGTTGATCTCACGCTGCCGCGCAACAAATTAATTGTTTTCACCGGTATCAGCGGCTCGGGAAAATCCACTCTGGCTTTTGATACCATTTTCGCCGAAGGGCAAAGGCGTTATTTGGAAAGTCTTTCCGCTTACGCCCGCCAATTCTTGGGCCAGATGGACAAGCCCGACGTGGACTACATTGAAGGCCTAAGTCCGGCTATTTCCATTGACCAAAAAGCGGCTTCTCACAACCCTCGCTCCACAGTAGGAACTGTTACAGAAATTCATGACTACCTGCGGCTACTTTACGCTAAAATTGGTATCCCGCATTGTCCTATTTGCGGGCGGGAAATCAAAGGGCTTTCTGTTGATGAAATTGTGGAGCGGATTTATGACATCAAAATTGGCACAGAAATTGAGACTCTGTCCCCAGTCGTCCGAGGTCGGAAAGGAGAGTACTCTTCTTTATTAAAAGAGATGTTTAATCGCGGCTTCGGCACTGCTTACGTGGATAAGAAAAAAATAGATTTAACCAGTCGCGCCGAGAGGGAGAAGGTCAAGCTGGCTCGTTATCAAAAACACGATATTGACGTCCTGGTTGATAAACTAAAAATTAACGAGAAAAATTTTTCCCGCATTTTTGAAAGCGTTGAAAGCGCCTTGAAATTATCAAATGGCATCATTAAAATAAAATGTAGAGACGCATTGCAATGCGTCTCTACCAAAGGGACAAAAATTAATGGAGATGAGATCGTCTTCAACCAAAATCTTGCTTGCCCAATTCACGAAATTGAATTTCCCGAGCTAGAGCCGCGCTTGTTTTCTTTTAACAGCCCCTACGGGGCCTGTCCCACCTGTGAAGGGCTGGGAACCAAAAAAGAGATTGATCCTGACTTGGTAATTCCTGACCTAAGAAAAACGATCGCCGAAGGAGGCATTATGCCGTGGAGCTACAAAAAAAATAATTATCAGGGTACGATATTGCGAGCAGTTACTTCCTATTATAATATTCCTGAAAATGCCAGGATATCTGATCTCTCCGATTATCAAAAAAATGTTTTGCTCTACGGAGAGAATCCTCCCGCTGACATTTTAGTAAAATTCGGGAGCAAAACTGGTTCTGTCTGGCGATTTAATTTACGCTGGAAAGGAGTAGCGGGCTTCTTAGAAGACCGCTATTTCAAAACCCAATCAGATGCGGTGCGGACA
>VGKB01000053.1 GCA_016867255.1 Candidatus Moraniibacteriota bacterium | reverse complement strand
AATGACTCGGACTAACCTTGGTAAAATACTGGTTGTCTTAAAAGACGTTAAGTCAGAATTTGAACTTAGTAGCGGAAAGTATTTTCAATACGAAGTTAAAGGATTGAAAGGCATTTCCGGATTACGTCATTTGTTAGTTATAGTGCGGAAAGAGTTGACAGAAAAAATTATTTGCGTGAATTTGAATTTGATTGGAGGAGCACTTATAAAACTCAAGAAAGGGGGAAAATGAAATGGCAACAGCACCAAGATATTCTGAGAAAACGGGAAGAGGCCATGGAAAATATAGTCAGAATCCTTGAAGTAGGAAAACAATAAGCTTTTCTCGATTTTACAGTAGATAAAGCAAGGCAAATCGCCTTGCTTTTATTGTTTTATGAATCGGTTTTAGAATAGAAAAGTAAGTGAGTCTGCACGATAAAAAAACCTCGGGGCGGGCAACCTCCCTGCCCGCCGTAGCCTTGCCTTGCTCATCCGTAGCTTTTAGTGTAGGTGGGGGCGCAGGCGGGGGTCTGAAACTTTATTATAGTGAGCATTATAGGGCGTTTTTAAGGTTCAGTCGAGGGGAAAAATTTGAGGAGATTAGGTCGCGGTTTTAAAAGTAAATTTTACATTCAGATAAAATCATTTTAGTCTACCTTGATATCTGAAAAAAGGAGGACAAAGAAGATGTCATTTAGGAACTTACTTAGAAAAGTATTTTGTAAGAGCCAGGAGATTGTTCCGGGAAAGTCAATCGCTGGTTGCGGCCACAAATTCATCAAACAAAAAGAAGTAACAGCGCTGGGAGGGACTATCACAACAGAGGTCCCCGTAGACGGAAATGGTTCAACGCCATATTGCCATAGCTGTTTAGAGAAAATGGTCGCGCCGTGCGCTTGGTGCTTTGAACCGATATTTATCGGTAGCCCCGTAACCCTTTACATGATTAAGGAGGAAGAATTCAAGAACAAGTATGGATTTTCGGGTCAGGAGATGGAGCAGTACAAGAAAGACGGGGAATTGCCGGATGGCTCGATTATCTACGCAACTACTAATGGATACTTGCAACTTGTGGGTTGTGGGCGTACTACCTGCGCTGACACCGGCGCTGATTATTGCGGGATATGGATGCCACCGGGTAAGATAGAGAGATTTACTTCTCTCTTGGAAGTAGCTGTACAAAGTAAAACCGGTTCCGCCGCTGCTTCCGATCTCACCGACCCAGAAACATTCAAGGCGATTTAAGGCGTACTTTTCAAAAAGAAAGTGACACCGATTCCCAAACTTTGGATCGGTGTTATTTATTTTGTATCTATAAGAGGGTCGGTCCCTCGATAACGAAAGCTTGATGCGGAAGGGGGGAGATTCGAACTCCCGGAGCCCTTGCGAGCTCAACACCTTAGCAGGGTGCTGCTTTCAGCCACTCAGCCACCCTTCCAATCATTGTTCACAAAACACAAAACACGGGACATTTTTCATTTTCCTATCTCAAATTTCTAATTATCCCCCAAAGCATCGCACCAATCTCTTCAGCCAATTTTATAACACTATCATACTGAGATTTTGTCAAATACTTCTCTTCTAAAGAAAAATGTAATAAATATTTTGACTCTTTTAATGAACCATAAGAAATTTCCAAAAAATTACCGTACATTTTGCTTTTATTCCCAATTCTATTTCTAGAATACCCTTCGATATAGTTCAGAACAATTGACAAAGTGGCTCTCCGTAACTGGGAAGTCACGCCATACAATTCATTTTTGGGAAATTTTCGAGTGATGGAATATACTTGATGAGCATAATCATCCATCTTACTCTTGATTATTGAATTATATGTTACGTGTTCCATGTTACGTGTTATGCGTCATAAAAGTTTTCCTTGTTCTTGTCTGTTTTTAACGGGCTGGATTTCCAAACTATCCCACTCAAAAACCCCATTTCCCCCGTCTTCAACGCTTTCCTCTAAATTTGACTCCAGATGCTCAATAATCCTCGGAATCTTGCGGAAATCCTCCCGCAAAGCTCCCAGCCACTCGCGGTGGTAAAGCACCGCGGCGGGATGGTAGGTCGGCATAAAAACTTTTACTCCCAGTTTCGGCACGTTCCGGCGCATAACCTTGCCCCTTATCTGAGATATTTTCATCCCCGGTAAAAAACGTTCCATAGCGTGTCGGCCAAGCGGCACGATAACCACCGGATCAATAATTTCAATCTGTTTTCTGAGCCACGGCCAACAAGTTTCCACCTCCTCCGGCAAAGGGTCCCGATTATTGGGCGGCCGGCATTTTAACACATTGGCAATAAATACATTCCTTCTCTCAAGGCCAATTTCCGCCAATAATTCATTAAGCAGTTGGCCGGCCTGTCCCACGAACGGCCGGCCCAGCTCGTCTTCCTTCTGTCCCGGACCTTCGCCAATAAACATTACTTTTGCCTCCGCGCTTCCTTCACCCGGCACAATATTAGTCCGGACGCCGGCCAAATGGCAACAGGATTTGGATTGCTCCATCTCCTCGTTTAACTTTCCCAGCTTACTTTGCTTGTTTGGTTGATTTTTTTTCTGGTTGCTTTTGCGCTTTTCCATTTTTTGCGTGTGAGGCGGAAATTTTTTCCTTCTTCAAAACTGGTTTTTCTAAAGCGGTCTTCTTGTTTTCGACATCCGCATCTTTCTCCTTTCCGTTTTTGCCGTCTGATTTTCCGGCTTTTTTCTTTTTATCTCTTCCTTTCTCCTTTTTCTCTTTTTCTCCCGCCGGAAATACAGTTGACTGCGCCGAGGCCTCCTCTTTTTCCTTTTCGCCCTTCTTATCCTCCCAAGCCAAAGCTAACCCCAAACGATGGCTTTCCGGCTCGATGGATAGAATTTTCCAGCGATATTTTTTGTTCACCTCTAGAATATCCGCCAGACTCTTTGCCTTGGCGTTACTTAATATTTCTGAGACATGGGCCAATCCGTGGATATCCTTGTCTAATTGGACAAAAGCCCCAAAAGGATTAATTTTAGTAACTTCTCCCCAGACAATATCTCCGTTTTTGTATTTATCTCCAATCTTGCTCCAAGGATCGTCAATAAGCGCTCTAATGGAAAGTGAGACCCTAGTCCCGTCAATGTCAATAATTTTGCAACGGACCTTCTCTCCAGTCTTGACTACCGACTGCGGATTTTCAATCAGCTGCCAAGCCAGCTCGGAAATATGCACTAATCCTTCAAGCATCTCCTTTTCGGACGTTTCCTCAATTTTTTTCCTTTTAGGCGCAAATTTGACAAAAGCTCCAAAATCAACCACTCCGCTTACCACTCCGTCAATAATGTCTCCCACTTGGAATTCGCCAATAACCGCTTTTTCTTTTTCCTCGTAAGTAGCTTTTTCCGACACAATCAGTTTTTCCTCTTTGACGTCCACGTCAATTATCTTTACGCTTACCTCCAGCCCCACTAATTTTAAAAGAAGCTGTAGTATCTTGTTTTTGTCTCCGTCTTCCACTCGGGGATAATGTTCGTGGCTAAGCTGAGAAACCGGCAAAAATCCGTATATCCCGTTAATTTCAACCATCAATCCACCCCTGTTGGCTTCCAAAATACGAGTGCTCACGGTCTCTCCTTCTATCATTTTTCTTTCCAGCTCGCTCCAGGTTTTTTCGTAAGCCGCTTCCCGCACGGAAAGTTCCATATAGCCATCCTCGTTCTCTATCTCTACCACCGTGGCTTCAATTCCATCTCCCTCCTTTAATTTTTCAACTACTCCCAAGCCGTCTTTCATTTCCCTCCCCATAATAATTCCGGTGCCCAAGACGCCCAAATCAACATAAATCGCACTGTTAGTGACTGCCACTACCACTCCACTGACAAGATCACCAACCTTAGGAATGTTAACCGGAGCTTCATTGATTAATTTATCCATATCCTGTATTGAACGCATAATAAAACGGGATTAATAATTAAATGCACCAAAAAGTCCGCCACTTATTTAGTGCTTGCCTTAAAGCTAGCGATATTTTTCGTCTAAGACAAGTATTAGCTCTCCATTGCCGTGGTACCGGCGGAGATTTCGGCCAGCTCGCCAGTGATTCCCGCCTGACGGGCAAGATTATAATACAAACTAAATTCTTCAATCATTTCCAGAGCCACATCGGAAGCATTTCTCATAGTGAGCATCCGGGAAGAAAATTCCGAAGCTTGCGACTCCAAAAAGGACTGGTAAATCTGGCCTTCAATTAACCGAGGCAAAATAATGCTAAGCACTTTTTCTTTGGAAGGTTCAAACAGGTAGTATGCCTCTTTCGCCTTTTCTTCTATCCTTTCCATAGCTTCCCTTCTTTTTTCCCCCTCTTTGTGTTCTTTGCCCAACTCTTCTAATTGCTTTTCCAAGTCCTGCCGGGATAGGGGCAGGATCTGGCGAATTTTGGGCTCATTCTTTACTACGGAGACATAATTGCTGTAAGCCACCACCACCTTATCGTAATATTTTTGGGTATAATTCTCAATGAGCATTTCCGAGAGAGGGAAG
>VGKB01000052.1 GCA_016867255.1 Candidatus Moraniibacteriota bacterium | reverse complement strand
AAATAATGAAATATTATCGCTATCCCGGAAACAAGATATTTGTGACTCATCCTGCGGTGGATGACCGATATTTCGGTTTAACAAGCAGTAAAGATGCTAAAAAAACAGTAGCGGGAATTATCGGAGAGGACTTCCCTTTTATCCTGCATCTCAGCTCCTTACAGCCCCGAAAGAATGTACCGCTTATAGTTGCCGCTTTCGCGAGATTGAAAGAGAGTAACGGATCCAGCTTGGCTAAGCAAAATGATTTGAAACTTGTTATTGTGGGAGACAGGAGCGGATATAATTACGACAAAAAGATAGAGGAAGAAATTGCAAACCAAATCCGCAACGGCAATCTAAAAAAAGGCGATGTCATCATTACCGGCTACCAGCCGAAGGAAATACTGCCGTATTTTTACAAAGCGGCAAAGATTTTTGTTTTTCCTAGCGTTTATGAAGGGTTTGGCATTCCTTTGCTGGAAGCCATGGTTTCTAAAACTCCAGTAATAGCAAGCAATATCGGCAGTTTAAAGGAAGTGGGCGGCAAGGCGCCTATCTATATCAATCTTGAGGACGAAGAACGGGCGGACAAGATCCGAGAGGCAATGGAAGATTTGTTAGAAAACGACGCGAGAAAGGCAAAGAAAATTAGTTTGGGCCTTGAACAAGCCAAACGATTCAGTTGGAAAAAATTAGCAGAAAAAACAATGGAAGTATATGAGAGTATATTGAGTGTTTGATGTAAAACACAAAACTTTCACCTATTTATTTTCTTCCGCGGTTACTAATAGTTGTAACTGGGCCTTATTATTACTGTCAAGTGATATACCGATATTATGCTTCCCTACTGACTTTATAGTTTCTTTTATATTAATCTGTTTGGGCGATACAGAGATTCTCTTCCCTTTGAGAGCTAAGGCAATGTCTTTGGCAGTTACCCCTCCGAAGAGTTTTCCGTTTTTGGTTTTTTTCATTATTACCAGTTCTGTTTCTTCTATTCTTTTCTTATCTTTTTCTCTTTTATCTCTTTCCTTTTCTTCTGTTTTGGCGGCAGTAGCTTTCTCAATCTCTATCTTGTTAATTGCTTGCGAGGTAGCTGGATAGGCCTTGTTTTTAGGAAAAAGAAAATTGCGGGCAAATCCGTCAGAAACTTCCACGATGTCGTTTTTTCTGCCCTGTCCGGGGATGTCTTCCTTGAGGATTATTCGGATCATTTTGAATGATTTAATTATTTTTTAACTATGATATAATCCCAGAGTAAATCTAATTAGTCAAGCAATGGACCTACCCCAAACTCTTGTAGAGCTGAGGAAATTACTTGCCAGCATGCCCGGCATATCATTGCGGGGGGCGGAAAGGTTTTTAGATTTTTGGTGGCGGGAGGACTTGGAATCCAGAAAGAAAATAGGTCTTTTTTGGAACGATTTTACCAAAGTTGCCCGTTGCGAGAGTTGTTTTTATTTTGTGGAAAGGGGCAGGTTATGCCAGTTCTGCCAGAATGAAAACCGTGATAAAAAAAAGATTTGCGTTGTCTCCTCGGCTTTTACTGTTCCTTTGGTGGAAAGGCAGACAAGCTATAGAGGCATTTATTATGTTTTGGACGGGGAAATTATTGGCCGGGACGGAAGCAAGCAGCTATTGACCGTTAAGAAAAGGCGTGATTATCTGAAAAATCGGATTATAAAAGAGAAATTGGAAGAGGTGATTATCGCCACTGATTATACTTCTTCCGGAGAAGCTACCGCTCTTTTTATTAAAGAAGAAATTAAAGAATTACCCGTGAAGGTTACAAGATTAGCCAGGGGCTTCCAAAGCGGAGACATTCTTTCCTATAGCGATCCGGTAACGATCAAAAAGGCGTTTGAAAGCCGGAGTTTGTATTAATTTTACAAAGCATGTTGTCTTTGTCTGAAGTAAAAGTTGGCGCGAAAGTTGAGTTAGACGGAGCTCCCTGCGAAGTTATTTGGCGTGAGCACAGCAAGATTGGCAGAGCCGGCGCGGTACTGCGGACAAAGATACGCGATCTGCGAACCGGCAACATTTTAAGCCGGACATTTCAAGGCAACGAAACCTTGCCGGAAGCCAATATTTCTTCTATAAAAGCCCAGTATCTCTATACAGCGGGCGGCGACTATTATTTTATGGATGAAGAGAATTACGATCAGTTTTCATTGAGCCAAAAACAGCTGGGCAATGCCGTAAATTTTCTGGTTGAAGGGACAAGGATTAACATTTGGGTTTATCAGGAAATACCGATTAATGTTGACTTGCCGATAAAAATGGACTTAAAAGTGGAAGAGGCGCCGCCGGGAATTAAAGGCAACACGGCCGACGGCGGGACGAAACAGGTGAAACTAGAAACAGGATATAAGCTAAATGTTCCTCTTTTTATTAAAAAAGGGGATGTAATAAGAGTTAACACGAAGGAAGGAACTTACGTAGAAAGAGCGTGAAATGTATAGCTTACGCATTTTTTAAGTGTTGCGGATTACTGAATTTTCTTCATGAAAAAAATTTCCCTTGCCCGTAAAATCATCACTGTATTAATTTTTTTGATAGCTTTGGGCGTTATTGCCCCGGTAGTCGTTTTTTATTCACTAGGTTATCGTTTTGATTTGGTAAAAGGAATTTTCGTATATTCCGGCAGTATTGTGTTTAAAGCTACTCCCGCGGAAGTAAATATCAAGTTGAATGGGACTGATATTCCACAAGCCAGCGTTGACCTTATTAATCGCTCCCTGAATATTAACGGCTTAATGCCAAAAAAATATACTTTAGAAATTGGAGCGCCGGGGTACCAAACTTGGAAAAAAGAAACGTCGGTGCACTCGGGAATCGCTACCGAGTACTGGAATATTGTTCTGGTTCCCAATGAACCGGTAAAAAGAAAAGCAATCACGGAAGGCAGTTTATATAAATATGCCTACAGCCCCGATGAAAAGAAATTAGCCTATTTTGTACGCCAGGATGAATTTCTCTCTCTTTTCGTGAAAGACAGCGGCGGGGAACATTTCGTGTACAAAGAGTCCCTTAACCAAAGGTTTGCCCCCAACGGGAGTGAGTTAAAATGGTCTCCCGACAGCGCTAAATTAATTTTTTCCTTTAGAAAGGATGATCAGGAGGACATTTATCTCTTGTTGGCTCAAGGAAACTTTGATGAAATCTATCCGGTGGGAGAAAGTTGGAAAAAAGAAATTGCTTCTGACGAAGCGCCGGGCAGTATTCCCTCCCCCTCAAAAAATCCGTCTGGAGGAACGATTAAAATAAGTTCTTATTCGTGGGCGGATAAAGACAATCTACATTTCTTGGCTGGGGAGAAAATCTATCTTCAGCCGGTGGAAGGATTGGTTAATCCGGAAAGCCAGTTAACTCCGGAAGTCATAAGCGAGGATGTTTTGGGTTATACCCTTTGCGACAATCTGGTTTGCGTGGTGGATAAAACTAAAAAAACTCTGGAATTTTTGAGCGACGTCAAGGTTAGTGAGGCGAGTGTCGCCCTGCCGGAAAATTTTAAATTAACCGACGGCTATCAAGTGTACGCTTACGGGAAAAAGGGTGTGGCGATTTTGGACAATGAAGGAAACCTTTTTCTTTGGGATAAAGAGGGAGGTAAGAAAAGCGGCCAAGACATTTTTAAATATGTCTTCTCTGAAGTAAAAGAAGCTTATTTTTCTGACGATGGAAAAAAACTTCTCTTTAATACCAAAAATGAAGTCTACGTCTACTTTATCCAAGAGTGGGAAGTCCAGCCAAAACACGCCGCGGGTGAGCTGGAAAAAATTTATTCCCAAGAGGCGGAAATAAGAAAAGTTCAGTGGTTTACTGACTACCAAAATGTTTTTGTAGCAAATGCCAACGAGATAAAATTCGTGGAGCTGGACGGCCGGGGGGGCAGAAACGTTTCTGTATTTATTCTTGAGAAAGAGGGAGAGATATCAAACGCAAGCTACGATGCGCCGGAAAAGAAGTTGCGTTTTATGCAAGTTATTTCAGGCGAAAACAAAGAATTAGCCGAAATCTCCTTTCCTGCGGCCCAAGGGATATTCTCCGGTATGATAAGTAACAACGAAAACCAGTAAAAATTATGCCATTAGGACGGCGATAGGCGCAAGGCGGGCAACGGGAACAGCGATCTGGTTTTCCGCGACGCCGCGCATTACTTCATTGATATCTTTGTAATAGGCGCTGTATTGCTTGGTTATGCCTCGGGACTTGGCATTATAGAGCTGCACGCCGTCATTTTTTACTTTGCGGAACAACTCGTCCTTATTGAAATCTTTGGGAAACTCTTTCTTCTTCCCTGCTCCGTGGCTGGCGGAGAAAAAAGTGGAGTAGTTTTGATCGGTGGCACAAGCGAGATAGCTCGGCGTGGTCATAGAGCCAGCAAAAAAGCATACCTCGCCGGTCTTGCCGTAAACGGGATGGTTTTCCATGCGGTTGGGCCCGTTTGCCCGGCTGACGCCGTTGCGGTGAACCCACACTTCCCTTCCGAAGTGTTTCTCTTTGCGCACCCCAATATGGCCCATATCATAAATCAAATTCCACTTCATTTTTTTATTGAGTTTTTCTTCCACTACTTTTCTTATTTTTGCTGAAAGAATGGCGCGGTTAGCGTAGCCAAAGTTGCCAGAA
>VGKB01000051.1 GCA_016867255.1 Candidatus Moraniibacteriota bacterium | reverse complement strand
GCGAGATTTATTGCGATGAATGAAACTCCCTTGTGGGGCTCGGGGGGAAGGCCTCTCTGTAGAAACCTTCCCATTTGGAACAGGACCGCGGGTGCGTCTGGCGAGGCTGCTTGCGGCGCGCTAACTGTCCGGGCATAAAATTACCCCGAGACAGACGCATAGCAGGCCGAATCGCCAGCTCTATCTATCGCGGCGTCCTGTTCCGTGGCCGGTTTTGAAGTGAGCCGCAATCCCCCTAGAGGGGATACTTACTTAGCAGACTCACCTCCTTTTTACCGGCGCTAGGTAAATCCGGAGCAGCGGAAGTTCATTTTTCCCTCCGTGTGCTGGCCTTCGAAGCCAGGTGTTACGCGGTGCCGCCGGACGTGTTGGCGCCCACGAGCTCCTTGGACCGATGCAGGAAACGATGCAAGTACGCGTTTGGGTTTTTCTCTTTAATGTCGTGACGTCTCATGCTTGCCTCCTAGTGCTTCGTGTGTTTTGTCTTCGCTAAAGGCGGAGACGCGTTGATCCCGCTTACACGGGAGTTGTCCTGTTAATAAATTGTTAGGGTACTGTGAATAAATCAAAATACCATATACTTATTTTTTGTCAAGGGGTTCAGCCTGCACCCGCCCCGTATCGAGGTACGGGGTAAACTCCAGCTGGTGTCGCACAATATTATGGAGACCGACCAAAAGAAAAGCCCGAAGAGGAATAGAAAGGCTTGGGCGTGGTAGCGGGGAAACTTGTATTCCTACTTGGGGCGATGAGGAGGGGGGTCCTCAATTTTGAAAGAGGCGAAGAGGTAGACAGGGGGCGCCGTTCCCGGGTTGGCGTTCTTTCCTATCTCTTCTCGGGCGGTTCATTGAGATTTGAGACCCGAACTGTGTTCTGTAGTCCTAATCCCGTGACCGTCCGCCAGCCGCATGCCGCTAAACTTGGGCTGAGCATGATACGGCCGGAATCTTTTATTTTGAGATGAGATTGAACCAGGTCCGCATCAAGTTTGGCATGGGTGGAAGGGCAAAAAAGGAGGAAAAATTGGCGATAATCTCGAATCTCGCGTTAATCAGTGGTTGGCTTTTCGAGAACTTTTCTTCTATTGTTATTGTTCTCGTGGCTTACCTCCTCTATGGTTTGGTATTGTATTGAAAATTAACTTGGGCGTCTCCTCCTTATTTGCCCTCGTAGAGGATCCTCGCTGATCCCCCACTCGCTAGAAGCGTACTCCTTCGGATTTTTCCGCCTCTGCTATAAATATAATAAAGTTAAAAAATTTTTTGCACAAAAATAGCGAGAGCCCAGAGGATAAACCTTCTGGGCTCGGAGAAATTGGGTTGCGTATTCCAGGTTGCGACGGGGGGAACGTCGTCGCTTTCGCAGAAACGCAATCCAGAATCATGATCATGGTTGAGTTGGAGCTGGGGTGGGTTGTTTTAGAGATCTGTTTGGAGACCCCAGTTGGTCGCGTGCACGTTTGACACGTTTGGGAGGTTTCCTTAGTGTTAGTGCCCCGAGTGTCCTGGAGTCCCGCGGTTTATCGGGCATCCTGCCCGCTTTATTCCTAACCTTAACCTTGAAATCAAAAACTTGAACCTGGAAAGAACTCATCCTCTAGCCTCCCTTCTTATAAATGGAATGGTAATCAAATACCTACCACAAAAATACGAATTTGCAAGAGTTTAAGGGCTTAGGCGCAAGTCGCGGACGATAAGCTGCAGTTTTCTCTGCCCGTTCCATTCGTCACTCCCGATCTCAAAAACAATATCCAGTTTTGGGTTCTGTTCTGGCATCAACATGCAATATTTATCCCCTTTACCGAAACCGATAGACTCGAGCACTGTGTCTCCTGCCCGGAACCACATCTTCAGATGCTTGTTGCCATTGCCGACTAGTTGGCACTGAAAAAGCTCTACTTTTTCGGCTAGGAACAAAGGAGTGGGGTTCCCTACCCCAAACGGCTCCATCTGTTTTATGGCTTCCAATAAATTCCAGTTAATTTCACTGAGGCTGATCCGGCCGTCGATCCTGGTTTCCCAGGCCAGGTCTTCATACTTGAGCAGTTTATTGGCGATATTTTGCAAACGCTTGAGCAGCCTTTGGCGGTTTTTGAGAGGAAAAGTAAAACCCCCCGCGTAATCGTGGCCGCCGTAATCGGTAAGCAGGTCGCGGCATTTTTCCAAGACGGGGACCACCTTGAATTTGCTAATTGAGCGGATTGATCCCCGGCACTCCTTTTTGCCAATATTAAAAAGAAAGGCCGGGCGGGCGTATTTTTCACAAATTTTTCCGGCTACCAAGCCCAAGACCCCTACCGGCCAGTCCACGCTGCCCATAAACACTAATTTTTCTTTTGAATTTAATTTATCTTCAATTGCGGCTACGATTTTTTCAGTCAGCCGCTGGCGGCGGCTATTTTTTCGCTCTAATTCTTCGGCTATTTCCCGGGCTTCTTTTTCTTTTTCACTAATTAAAAGAGCGAAGGACAAATTGGCGTGGTCCATGCGGCCGGCGGCGTTGAGGCGGGGGGCAATTTGAAAACTGATCTGGCTGGTTTCGGGAGGGATTTTTCCCGAAAGCGGCATTCGGGCGGCGGAAAAGACAGCCTTAATCCCTAAGCGGCGGGTTTTTCCCAAAACCAGAAGGCCAAATTTTACCAAGATCCGGTTTTCGCCGATGAGCGGAACCATATCAGCGATTGTTCCGAGCGCTGCCAGATCTAAAAGCCATTTGTCAAAGCCGGTCGGAAAGTTTTTTGGCCGGGAGAGTTTTATAAGGGCGAGAGCCAGCTTAAAAGCTACCCCTGCGCCGGACAGTTCGGAAAAGGGATAATCTTTTTCGCAGTGGGGATTGACGACGGCAAAGGCGGGCGGTAATTTTTTATCCGGCAAATGATGGTCGGTAACAATCACATCCATTCCCCATTGGCGGGCTTTTTCAATTTCTTTGGTGTTTCTTATGCCGCAATCTACCGTAATAATTAAATTAATTCCTTGTTTTTTTAGGTATTTAAAGGCAGAAATGTTAAGGCCGTAACCTTCTTTCTGGCGGTCAGGAATGTAGACGATGGGCTGGGCGTGGATCTGGCGAAGAGTGTCGTACAATATTACAACGCTGGTAATTCCGTCAACATCATAATCACCAAAGATGGCGATTTTTTCTTTTTCTCGGACGGCTTTTAAGATTCGCTTCCCCGCCCTTCGCATGTCTTTCATTAAAAAGGGATCGTGTAGATTGTTTTGATAATCGGGATTAAAAAATTCGTTGACGGCGGATTGGCTTAGTCTTTTGCCTTTTCGTGCTTCAGGGATGCGGTGATAAAGCAAATTAAGAACAATTCGGGAAATTCCGGGAAATTTTTGGCAAAAGTTTTTCGGCGCGGGAGGCAGAATTTTCCAGGTTTTGCGAAGGACCATTACGGCGGAAATAAAAATTTAAAAGTTGAGGATCAAAAGCCCTGCCGGTTTTTAATTTTAAACTATTTATTTAACATCCCCCAAAAATAGTATTATAATGGCTAACGCCGACAATTAATTGAGCATAATGATGGAATCCTATGCTTATGTTGTCATCCCAATCATAGCCGGTATTTTAGCGCAGATAGCTAAATTTATTATCTATTCCTTTAAGCATGGGATAGACTGGCGCTTTTTATTGGAATACGGCCATATGCCTTCCTCGCATACTTCTATGATGAGCGCGCTTTTGGTGACGATTGGATATTATCACGGTTTTTCCACGCCGGAATTTGCTATGACACTGGTGATTACGGTGCTTGTGATGAGTGACGCCATGCGGCTTCGGATGTATGTTGGGTCGTACGGGAAAACCATTAATCGTTTGGTGGATCGTTTGCAAATGGACGACTATTCGTTTCAAGAGCGGCTGAAGGAACGCGTGGGCCACCGGCCTTCAGAAATTTTGGCGGGGGTATCTTTGGGGGTGGTAACTGCGCTCTTAGTTATAAGGGTGTCTCAGTTGGTGTAATAATAAGGTGAAAAAATAATGACCGTAAAGGAAAATACTGATCCTAAAATCTGGGCTGAATTCTTGTTTCATAACCAGCCTTTTAATTTCCTGCAAAGCCGCTTATGGGGCAGCGTTTTAGAAAAGGAAAAAAGAGATGTCAGATATTTGGAATTCTGGAACAGAAAAAAAATAGTAGGATTGGCACTGGTGGAAAGAAAACAGATGGTGCGGGCGGGATTTTCTTATTTGGAGTCGCTGTGGGGCCCGGTTTGGCTGAAAAAGCTTAGCCCAGAAATGGTTAATGGGTATCTTAGAGAGGCGCTTAACCACCTGGCGAAGGACGGCAGTATTTTTTGGCGCCTGAGTCCGCCGGCCAGCGCTCTCATATCTCCCCGCTATCTGGAGTCAAAGTATTACTTTGAGTCCATTTTTGAAGCAAACGACAATAAAGAAGACCCGCCGCATTGGGAATTTTATCCCACCTTGGCGCGCACCCGTCCGCCCAAACGAACTTTAGTACTGGACCTTTTACAGGAAGAAAAAGACATTTTAAACCAAATGAAACCAAAGACGCGCTATAATATTAACTTATCCTTAAGGAAAAAACTGGATGTCCGTTGGAGCCGAAAAACGAAAGATTTAAAAGATTTTTGGCGCCTTTCTTTGGTTACGGCGAAGCGCGGCGGGTTCAACCCGCACCGGTTTAAACATTATTCGGCCATATTAGAAACAAAATCGGTTGACCCGAAAAATCGGGCTGAATTGGCTCTAGCTTCCTATAAGGGGAAAACGATTAGCGCTAACTTGCTGTTTTGCTTTAATGGGGCGGTTTATTATTTACACGGA
>VGKB01000050.1 GCA_016867255.1 Candidatus Moraniibacteriota bacterium | reverse complement strand
TTTAATGGGGCGGTTTATTATTTACACGGAGCTTCCGACAATAAAGACAGAAATTTAATGCCAACCTACTTTTTGCATTGGGAAGCGATAAAAAAAGCCAAAAAAGAGGGAAACCTGTTTTATGATTTTTGGGGAGTGGATCCGGGGAAATGGCCGGGAGTGACGCGCTTCAAGGAAGGGTTTGGCGGCAAGCATGTGGACTATCCGCCGATCTACGAAATACCGCTCAAAAAGGTTTACTATGAAATATACCGATTGTACCACCGAGTGCGGGGGTAGATAAATGTTCAAAGCGCGGCTATTTACGAGTAATTTTTTTTGTGTTTGAATTGCTTTTGAATTACTTCTGTCCTTTTGCGTATTTTTGCCTTCATGGAGTTTACGCGTTTATTCACAGTTACTTGCCGCACTCCGCTTGTGTGCCGGGTTCGTCTAGTGGGCAACCTACCTGCCAGCAAACAGGGACGCCAGGCGAGATACGCAAAAAATATGCCGCCATCGTCTAGTGGCCCAGGACACTTGGTTCTCATCCAAGAAATCAGGGGTTCGATTCCCCTTGGCGGTACAAACACAGAAAGGGTTTTTACCCGTCTGTAGCCAAGTCTGACTTGGCGAAGGCGGGCGATTCCCGTTACCGTAGCGGTATTTTTTTATTTCTCTCCTACTCTTGCCAATTTGTTACTTTTGCCTTACGAATAACAAGATAAGCCAGCGATGGAGGTCTTTTGGCTTAATACATTAAAACTGAAAAGGAAAGGAGCGATAGGATGAAGGAAAATACTCAAAAGTCTCTATTGAATTGGCTTGGGTCACTTTACCCTGTTTTTCTTTTGGGCTTGTTGTTTGGTGGTATAGTCCTGTTTCCCGCCGCCGATCCCCAGGTAAGTCCTGGGGTAGGTGTTGTTTGTGTACTTTTCACATTATTCATTTGTGCACAAGTGCATCAGGACATAACACTGAGCAGTTTCCGTTTTTCTCTGTTGTGGTATGCGCGGGGGGTATCCTTTTGGACAGGAGTCCTCTCCAGCATGCTTTTGGGATTGAAAGGCTCATCACGGTCGGAGTACGTTAGCCTCATAAATGTCTTATCGGGCTGGTTAACCGGTGTGGGCCTCTGGGTAGTTTATGTCCTTATTATGTACTATCTCGTCCCATCTCACTGGAAGGAAAGATGGGGTATCTTTCTTGAAGAGTTTGCCACTGGGCAACGCTCTTTGAGAAGGAAAATGTAAATGCCGGTAGGGGGGTGTGTTAGACTGAAGAGATTACTGCGGGGCTGGTTGTCGGAATGATGGCCAGCTTTTTCTTTTGTAGAACAAAAACCGTTCTCAAATTCTCCCTCCTTTGCCCTGTCTTTTACGAAAAACAGGGCTTCAGCGGGCAAGTAAAGATTTGAGAATAGAATATCAGTAAAAAAAGACCGCCTCGGGGAGGCGGATCGGGCGTAGGTTAGGAAAATTGAATTTTGGGTTTTTCAGGGGATATCCCATTTTGCCAATTTCCAAAAACCAATCAAAAGAAGTATAATTAATGCATTGCTTATACCGCCGACTACACAGAAAAAACCAATCATTTCTACCGTGGTGGGATGAGTCAGGTTCATTGGGCCAACAATAAAATAGCTCAAGCCAAGGAGTATAAGCCCAGCAATAATTGTGACGACAGACCATTTCAATACAAATCTGGCAGATTTTTGCCACATTTTCCAGCCCTCCTTTCTGTTTGTAAGGGGCAGTTATTTGACCTTGACTTTGTTGACTATATTTTTGAACGCCGCGGGATATTCGGCGGCGAGTTGGGCGAGGATTTTACGGTCCAATTTAACATTGGCCTTCTTGATAAGGTGCATAAATTTGCTGTAGGAAAGGCCGTGCTGGCGGGCGGCGGCGTTAATGCGGATTTGCCAAAGGGCGCGCATAACGCTTTTTTTCTTGCGGCGGTCGCGATAGGCGTTAGCACCGGCCTTGAGAAATGCTTCCTTGGCGCGCTTAATGCTCCCGCGGCGGGTGCTTAAATAACCCTTGACGGATTTACGCAATGCGCGTTTCTTTTTCTTGGCGAAGACACCTCTTTTTATTCTCATGTCTGTGATGATGAAATTGTTTATTGAAGCACTAAATTCTATAGCACTCGCACTTGTCCCAAAATCTGTTTTACTTCTCCCTTTTTCAAACCAGAAAGACCCTTTTTTCGCTGTTTCAGAGGGGCCTTATCGTTGGCTAGATAATGACTTTGACCTTCCCTTCTTTTCTGGACTTTGCCGGATTTTCTGATTTTGAAGCGCTTTACAACGCTTTTGCGGTTTTTCAGTTTATACTTCTTGGGCATAAGCATAGTGTGAAGCAAGTAATAATGACTTACTCTTAATAACACAAAAAGCAAGATGAGTCAATTGCCTTATGGCTTAACAATGACGCAATTAAATCCTCTCGGGCTTCCGAGAATTGGCTGGTCAACGCGGAAGCTGGTTTCTTTTCCTAATTTATCCAGGAACTCTTCCAGAACTTTTCTTCCCAAATCCCGATGGGCGTGTTCCCTTCCCCGCAGGACAATTTCAATTTTTACCTTGATTCCGTTTTCCAGAAATTCCTTAGCCCTCTTTCGCTTGAACTCCAAATCGTGCTCTCCGGTGCGTACGCCCAGCCGAATTTCTTTAAATCCTATTTTTTTGCTGTTTTTGCGCTGTTCTTTCTCTTTTTTGATTAGGATGTAGCGGAATTTATCGTAGTTGCCGATGCGGCAAACAACCGGATTAGATCCCGGGCTAACCTCAATGAGATCAAGACTACGGCTGTGGGCAATATTTAAAGCTTCTTCTCTGGGTAAAATGCCGAGCTGGTCTCCGTTTTCGTCAATTACCCTCATTTCTCTTGCCCAGATCTGCTCGTTGATTCTGACTTTTCTCAAAGGTTATTTTAATGGTTATAAATTTTGCAATTCGTGTGCGTAATTCGTAGTTAGGGAAAAATTTCGCTTTCTTCTAATTTAGTCCTAACTCCTTCCGAAGTACGAATTACTAATTACAAATTACTCAAAATTGAGCAACGCGAAATTTTTGTGGAAGTGGCCGGAGTTGCACCGACGTCTGGAAAGTCTTACGGAACCGATACTACAAGCTTAGTCTGATTTTTCGTTGGACGAAAGCTTGAAATCAGACAAAATGGTCTCTCGTCCTGCTTTCAAATATTTTGGCGAAAAACTGAAAGCGAATTTTTCAACCTATCCTGATATATAGCGCCGCTTCTTTCTTATCAGGAGTTAGAAAGAGCGACGGCGGCAGTGATTAAGCTACCGCGTATGCCATAGCCGGAGCGCCTACGAGCGAGGCGATTTTCTCCTTGGCTACTTTGATAAGGTTTGCAATTATGACCTTGCGAGTTTGACGCACTCGCGTTCGGCTTGCATAAGCTTCGTTTAACTCCCAGCGAAACTTGTCACTCCCAAGGGTGAATATACAATATTTTTATCTTAAAATCAAATATTTCCCGGTTATCTTAGACTTTTTCAGACTAGTGGGCACCAAATTTTCATTTTGCAATTTTCAGTTTTCATTGAATTTTTAATTTATTTATCTTAAATTGTTGACATCCTACAAACTTGTTTATCATCCCAGTCTTGAGCAGGGATTATGAATGAATTAATTCAACTAAGAAAAAAGCCCACGGGGGTCCGGGGCTAATGAAAATTTTTTTTACAGGTACTATTTATTTTTTGGAGCCATGTCTACGGGAAGGTATCCGATTATAAAGAACAGATCTTTAATCTGAAGATTCAGGAGGGTCGAGTATTTTTGAAGCAGGCTGAATGAATGTAGTCCTCCAATAGTGACTGTAGTACTCGGGAAGCCTATTACATCTTTTTTGTGAAAAGCTTCCTTTATATGGTTCCATCTATAGTCCTTATCAGAGAGGCACCGAGAATCTTCATGAATTTCTTGGAACCCAACTCTCAAACCTTCTAAAATTGGCGAGCAAGAAAAATAAAAGAGGATACGGAGTTTGAAACGGTAAGGCTGTGACTCTGACATAGTTTCGAGAAGCTCAATCGTTTCTGCCCCGGCCAAGAAATAGTTACCATTTATTACTTTACCTAGGTATTCTGGTAACGGTTTGAAATATTTCTTAATAGTACTTTTATATATGCTCATACCCCGGACCTCCTTTTGGGTTTTTACTTCTCCCTAAATTTCCACGCAAATATGGAATTGTCAACGAAAAACCTGTTTTGTAAACAGAACAGTATACACATGTAGCTCCACGGGGATTCGAACCCCGGTTACTGGACTGAAAACCCAGTGTCCTAACCACTAGACGATGGAGCCATAAAGGCGGAAAAACCCGATGTCCCCGCCTACGCTAAAGCTTCGGCGGGCGAGCTAACCTCTAGACGATAGCGGCTCTCTATAATTTAATACAAAAAATTCTCCCGTTTCAAGGAGATTTTTGTAAATCCATACTCCTTCATACCACACAAAAAACCGAGAGTAAAGAACTTTAGTTTTTTCCCCTTCAAACGAGGGAGAGAAAAACTATAGATTTATCCTGTCACAGTAAGATAAAATTCTGATAAAAAATTACCTGCGCCTATTCTCCGGCGGGGGGAATTTTAAAATTTTTGCATTTTCTCCTTCCGACCTTTTATCGATTTTTTCCATCATTTTACTCCTCAACAGATTGTTTACTGCCATACTTAATTCAAGGGCCCGCTTTTCAGGCAAGCCTTTTTCAAAATGCAACCAGCCTTCAAAGAAATAATTTATTCTGAATAGAACCCCCGTCATAGAAGAATCTCCTGGCATGCCCTCTCTGTTTTTTTCAAATAATTCCATTAGCTTGGCTCTGACTTCAGCTGGCGGGATGCCATCATTTTGCGATAATGATAATTCGGGCATTATAGTGTCAACCAGTTTCTCAAATTCTTTTTTTTGTAAATCTATTGTATTCATTTTTTAGTCCTCTTTTTGCATTACTGGTTTTCCGCCAGAGGTGCTTTTTATAGGCAAGTTCGCCTCTGGCGAAGACTCGCTTCTGGCGAGGATGGCCGGTTTTTTGGTTTTGACGGCGGGTTTAGCCACGGCTTCTTCGCAGACCTCCGTGGTTTT
>VGKB01000049.1 GCA_016867255.1 Candidatus Moraniibacteriota bacterium | reverse complement strand
ATGAGTAAAATGTCTCGGTTGGCGTGGATAGCCACGGAAAAAGCCAAGCGCACCTGCATGCCGGAGGAATAATTTTTCACTTTTTGGTCAATGAAGCGCCGCAGTTCGGAGAAAGCTACTATTTTGGAGAACTTTTCGTCAATTTGTTTTTTGGTAAGCCCTAGCACCGTGGCGTTAAGGTAAATATTATTCCTTCCTGACAGTTCCGGATTGAATCCGATGCCAAGCTCCAAAAAAGGAGAGATTCGGCCGCCTATTTCAATTTTACCCTGATTAGCCGCGTAAATTCCCGCCAGAATTTTAAGCAGGGTGGACTTTCCCGAGCCGTTGCGGCCAATGATGCCAAAAAATTCCCCTTTTTTGACAGAGAAAGTAACATTGTCTAAAGCCGTAAATTTTTCGTAAGCTTTAGTTTTGAAAATATTGATGAAAGCCCCCCGCAAAGTAGAAATCCTTTCGTGGGGAACGAGGAAAGTTTTGGTGATGTTTTGAGCGGAAATGGCAACATTATTTTTCATTGGTCTAAACGTGAAATGAACAATGGTAAATTATTAAGCTTAAATATTTTCAGCGATCTTGGGTTCCATTTTACGGTAGACGCCAAAGCCAATCAGGAAAAAAGCCACTGTGAAAGCCACGAAAATTAAGTTTTGGTACGGGGAGGCGTAATGGTTTTCGGTAAGGGCCATTTTGGTAAAATGAACGATATAGCCGATTGGATTAACTAAAATAATCGGGTGGTATTTTTGCGGCAGAAGCGAGAGGGGATAGACGATTGGCGTCGCGTAGAACATTGCGGAAACGATAACCTCCCAAATTTGACTCAGGTCGCGGAATCTTGCGTAGAGCGGGGCGGCGATAAAGGAAAAGCCCAAGATAAGCAGATAGGTGAGGACGATATAGGCAAGAAAGGTCAAGACTGCCAATCCGCTTGGTAAAAACCGGTACCAAGCAAAGAACAGGGCGATGACAACTAAATTCATAAGAAAGATCAAAAAAGAGTTGAGAGTGGCGGCTACGACGATGGTCCAGCGGGGAACATAGATTTTGGTTATCAATTGGGATTTATGGATGAACGAGTTAAGCCCGGCCATAGTACCTTCGGCGAAGAAATTGAAGAGCATAATTGAGGTAAGCAGCTGGAGGGAATAGTGGGAAGTGCCAGTATTGCGGGGATTGAAAATGGAGGAGAATACAAAATTGAGGATAAGGAACATTAGAAGGGGTTTGAGAATCGCCCAGACGTAGCCCAAGACCGAACCGTGGTAGCGGAGCTTGAAATCGGTTTTAGCCAGCATCCAAATTAGTTCGCGGTAGTTTTCGTGCATAAGTATGTTTGGATCCCCGCTTTCGCGGGGACAAGCTTTTTGACTCATTTATTCTTCTAGCTTATAAGTAACTTACAGAGATTGCAAGAATAGTAAAATCGCGGTTGGATGAAGTTGCCTTTTGTCCTGCGATATCAGGAAAGGTGTTTTTGTTTGTTAAATTCCAAATTTAGATCCATACATGCCAAAAAAAGTTAGTCAAATTCAAGAATCCAATCCTATAAAGAAACCGCGAGCTGCGCGAGGTGTTATACAAGGAATCGTGGTCAGCGACAAAATGGATAAGACTGTGGTAGTTAAAGTTGATCGTTTAGTCAAGCATCCCAAATACCATAAGCGCTACCGGGTTAGCAAGAAATATAAAGTGCACGATCCCAAAAATAAGTTTAAACAGGGCGATAAAGTACAATTCGTTTCTTGCCGGCCGATTAGCAAAGATAAGAAGTGGAGAGTAGTTTACGACATGAAACATGAAGCGTGAAACATGAAACATAAAAATGCAATGATTTTTAGGCAGAGAAGATGTGAATTTTAATAATGTTTCAAGTTTCAAGTTTTAAGTTTTATGAGTATGATTCAGGCCGAAAGCAAATTGCGCGTAGCCGATAATTCCGGCGCGAAAATTATTGAGTGTTTCAAGGTGCTAGGCGGAACCAGGCGGCGCTACGCTTACTTGGGTGATGTCATCGTGGCTTCGGTGAAGGCGGCTGATCCGCGCGGGGCGGTGAAAAAAAAGCAAGTGGTGAGGGCGGTAATTGTCCGGCAGAAGTTTCCTTACCGGCGCAAAGACGGCTCGTACATCCGTTTTTCCGAAAACGCGGCAGTCGTCGTTGAAGGCAAAGATCCCAAAGGCACCCGCATTTTCGGGCCCATTCCGCGGGAAATTCGCGAAAGGGGATATAAGAAAATTATTTCCTTGGCGCAGGAAGTGCTATAAGGAAAATTCTAAATTGAAAATCATAAGTTCCAATAAATTCTAAGTCCTAAGCACTAAAAGCGTTTCTTGGAATTTAGATATTAGGATTTATTGGAACTTAGCATTTAGAATTTAGTGTTTTGTTCAACACCATAAGTTATAAATTACGCTATGAGGATTAAGAAAGGCGATAAAGTATTAGTAGTATCAGGTAAAGACAGAGGCATACAAGGGGAAGTACTGCAGGTTGCTCCCGGCAAAGGCAAGGTTTTGGTGGAAGGGGCAAATCTCGTCAAGAAGCATGTTCCAGCGGAAAAGACCAAAAAAGGCGGTAAGATCGGCCAGCGGATTGAATTACCGGCATTTATTGATGTTTCTAACGTGAAGCTTCTTTGCCCAGAATGCCGGAAAGCAGTCCGGGTGGGGTACTCTATTGGAGAGAAGGGAGAAAAGGAGAGAATATGTAAGAAATGCGGGAAGGTTATTTGATAACAGCGAGCAGAAAACCTGCCTACCGGCAGGCAGGCAGCAAAGTTATATATCAAAATTCAAAAATCTTAAAAATTTGAATTTTGGTCTGCATTTTGCTTTTTGTCGCCGACGCTCCATAGCTATGGCGACGGAGCGCCGTTTGATTTTTAATGTATATTTTAGGTATGTCCCTTCGCAACAAATATGCCAAAGAAGTGGTTCCGGCCCTAAAAAAGCAATTTGGCTGGAAAAATGACTTGCAAGTTCCCAAAATTACTCATATTGTGGTGAATGCCGGTATTGGCAAGGTTCGAGATCAGGAAGCCGTCGTAAAAGCGATTTTTTCCGATCTGCGCAAGATTACGGGTCAACAGCCGGTTTTTACCTTAGCCAAGCAGGCGATCGCGGGCTTTAAGACAAAACAGGGAGACAGAGTCGGCATTAAGGTAACCTTGCGCGGCGGGAAGATGTGGGATTTTTTTGAGAGGTTAACCGTGGCGGCTTTGCCGCGGGTGAAAGATTTCGGGGGCATAGCGGAGCAGAATTTTAGTTCGGCAGGAGATTGTTCCGTGGGAATAAGAGAGCATACAGTTTTTCCCGAGATTAATCCGGACGAGACCAACCATGTTTTCGGTTTGCAAATCGCGATTGTAACCACAGCAAAGAAACGGGAAGAAGGAGTAGCGCTGATGAAAGCACTGGGATTCCCGGTAGAATCATGAAACATGAAACTTGAAACATTTAATGGGAAAATACACGACTAAAAGTTTCTGTATTTTTATGTTTTAAGTTTCAAGTTTTAAGTTTCAAGAGATGGCTCGGACCGCCTTAATCGTGAAAGCTCAAAAAAAGCCCAAGTTCAAGACCCGCACCGTGCGGCGCTGTTGGCGTTGTGGCCGTAATCGCGGCTATATTCGTGAATTCGGTCTCTGCCGCATTTGCTTCCGCGAACTAGCCGTTGCCGGCGAGATGCCGGGAGTGCGGAAGAGCAGCTGGTAACAGAAATGGAAAATGGGAAATTGAGAATGAAAAAGAACTAGAATTTGCATTTATTTTCAATTCTCTGTTATCCATTATCCATTTAAAATAAACAATGGATCCAATCAGTGATATGTTAACCAGAATCCGAAACGCTTACGCGCGGGGCAAAAAGACAACACTGGTGCCGCATTCAAAGTTTAAGCATGCGGTCCTTTTGGCGCTTGTGAAATACGGCTATCTTAGAAAGCTGGAAACGAGTGAGGAAGAGACTTCCCCGGACGGTAAATCCGGGCGGGAGGGAAAGAAAACCATCAAAGTATTTTTGAAGTATCAGGACGGGAAGCCGGCCGCGCAAGTTCTCAAAAGAATAAGCAAGCCCGGCCAGCGGATTTATAGCGGGAGTAACAAAGTTGGACGTTTCAGCAGCCGGCGCGCGCTGGTGCTGGTCTCCACTTCGAAGGGCATCCTGCCGCACTGGGAAGCGAAGAAACAGAAAGCGGGAGGAGAGGTGCTGTGCGTCGTGTATTAAAAAAATGGAAAATTGGGAATGGAAGAAACTAATTGAATTAAATTATGTCTCGTATTGGTAAAAAACCTATTGCTGTCCCCAATGGCGTCAAAGTGGCCGTCGCACCGGCCGGAAAAGGCAATTTGGAATTAAAGGTGCAGGGTCCAAAGGGGGAGCTAAACAGTCTTATTAAGGGAGTGGTGAGTTTTAATATTTCCGAGAAGGAAATTACGGTGAAACTTAATCCTAAATTTTCCCATCTTACGGCTCTTTGGGGTACTGCCCGGGCAGTGCTCAACAATATGATACAGGGAGTAACAGAGGGTTTTTCCAAACAGCTGGAGCTTCAGGGAACCGGCTACAAAATGAACCTTGAAGGGAAAGATTTGGTTTTGGAAGTGGGGTTCTCCCATCCGGTAAGAATTGCGGCGCCGGCGGGCATTGAGTTTGCCATTGAGAAAAATATCTTGACTATTTCCGGCATTGATAAGCAGCTGGTGGGCGAGACGGCCGCCCGCATCCGTAAGGTGCGCGCCGTTGAGCCCTATAAAGGCAAGGGCTTGCGCTATGTCGGCGAAATTGTGCGCCGCAAGGAAGGCAAGAAAGCCGTCGGCGAAACGGCGTAAGAATATAAAAATTTAAATTCCAAATAGCTTTTTGAGCTTGGTTTCAACGGATTTTTTTGTAGCTCTTTTCGGTGGGAATTTGGAAGGCGGTCAATTCTTGGAAGGTCGTTTCTTTCCCGGGTAGCGGTTTTCCGTCCGCCCCAAGTTCTTGGGAAGAAATCTTGACGATGCCAACCTCCCGCGCCACCCAGAGATAAAGAAGCGTCTCGGTCTTTCGGGATCCGGTGGAGATTTTCCGCTCCCGCGTGAGTGCAACCTCCAGTTTTTCCGCGGGAAACTCGCCGGCGGGAACCCTAATATTTTCTG
>VGKB01000048.1 GCA_016867255.1 Candidatus Moraniibacteriota bacterium | reverse complement strand
CATGTAAAATTTCTCCGAAGGAATCCAAGTTATTTTTCTGTATTTCTTCCCTCAGATCGTTGGCTAATCTAACCATTTTCTGCATAATTTTGAATTTATCCGTCTTTTTTTCCGTATTTTTTTTCTGATCCTTAAGAATATTTGAAGCAGAACGGGTTCTGCCCGTATAAAGCATCAGAATGTTTTTTTCTAGTCTTTTACGAGTTTCCTTAAGACAAATTATCGGATCAACGTCGACTCTGCCGTCACTATGAAAACGGATGAAATTAAATCCTCCGTAAGCCGAGGCATACTGGTCTTGCTTGCCGATCGGCTCTTTTAGAATATCGATTTCAATTTCGCACGCCTCCCGCGCTAGATCTTCCGCAGAAGCATATTCCTTCTTGAAAACATGTAAGGCGTTTAGAAGCCCCACTGCGTAAGCGCTAGAGGATCCCAGCCCGGTTCCTTTGGAAGGAATATCTGCGATAGAAGCAATTTCAATCCTCCCATCAATATCCATTTTTTTCAGTGCTTCCCGCACAATAGGATGTTTTATCTTAGAAGCCGCCGTCACGTCCTCAGTCACCGAATAGCTTATCCGGATGTCTTCGTCAAACTTCTTGTTCACCCAAATATACATAAACTTGTTAATCGCAACAGATACAACCGCGCCTTCGCCCCGCTCATAAAAAGAAGCTAAATCGCTACCGCCGCCCACAAAGCTCATCCGAAAAGGAGTTTTAGAGATAATCATTAATTTATAATTTTTTATTTATTCCGGATAATCTTTGATACGCCATCTTTAAAAATTTGTTGCGAGTTATTAAACTGTCCATTGTGGAACGGGGGAGCATTATAGTTACTACTTTTTTAATTAAGGCGCTGGTCCCTTTTGGATACTGACCAAAATATTTCGCTGTAAGCATCATGCTTGTCAGCTTTTGTTTAAATTCATTATTGATACTGCCACTTCCCTGATGGACGCGATAGCATAAACAATATTCGGACAAATTAGCCAATTTATATTTTTGTCCTACCCTAAGAAAAAAATCGTAATCTTCGGCAAATTTATAAATTCTACTTTCTGGATAACCCCCTACTTTCCCCGCTGCTTTTTTTCGTATAAGCACACTGGGATGAGCTAATTGAAAAGATGAAAGCATGTATTTGCGGATATCATGATCGGCGATAGGATATTTTATCTGGCCAATTTTCTTACCATTTTTATCAATTAGATACATAGCAGTCCCAACCGCCCCATATTTAAGATGCTGATCTAAAAATTTTACCTGTTTTTTAAGCTTACTGCGATCACACCAATAATCATCGCTATCTAACACAGCAACATACTTCCCTCTGGCATTTTTCAAACCTAGATTCCGGCTTTTAAGCCGGCCAAGTCTTACTACATTCTTGATTATTTTTACTCGCTTGTCTTTTTGCAGAAATTTTTCCAAAATCGGGAAATTGTAATTGCCCGGGCCATCATCAATAATTAATAACTCAAAGTCTTTAAATGACTGTCTCAAGGCACTTTCAATAGATTTTTTAAGATAAGAAGGATTTGATTTGTAGGTAAGTAGTACTACAGAAACTTTAGGCATGGTAGTTTTTTAGGAACCATTCATAAGTCTTTTTTATCCCATCTTTGAGCTCTATCTTGTGTTTCCATCCCAGCGAGTGCAGTTTTGTTACGTCCAATTGTTTTTTAGGAGTACCGTCGGGCTTAGATGTATCATTCACGATTATTCCGGCAAAGCCTACTGTATCTTTGATTATCTCCGCCAGCTCTTTAATCTTTAAATCTACACCTGTACCGATGTTTACTATTTCACTACCATCGTAGTTATTCATGAGAAACAAGCAAGCGTCCGCCAAGTCGTCCACGTGCAAAAATTCCCGGTAAGGTTCTCCGGTACCCCATATAATTACTTCTTTTTGGCTATTCACTTTGGCATCGTGGAATTTTCGCAAAAAAGCAGGTAGAACATGCGAAGAATTTAGATCAAAATTATCTCCCGGACCATACAAGTTGGTTGGCATTACCGAAATAAATTTGGTGCCGTACTGCCGGTTATACGACTGGCACATAATAATACCTGCGATTTTGGCTACCGCGTAAGCTTTATTAGTTTCCTCGAGCGGTCCGGTCATAAAATACTCTTCTTTGATCGGCTGGGGACATTCGCGGGGATAAATGCAGGAACTGCCCAAAAATAAAAGTTTCTTTACTCTAGTTAGATAAGCGGCGTTAATAATATTTATCTCAATAGCCAGATTTTGATAGATGAACTCGGCTGGGTAAGTATTATTAGCTTGAATTCCGCCTACCTTGGCCGCTGCCAAAAATACGTATTCCGGTTTTTCTTTTTCAAAAAATTCCAAAGTGGCTTTTTGGTCAGTTAAGTCAAGCTCCTTTAAATCCTTAATTATAAGATTGTTATATCCTTCTTTCTTGAGTACTCGGGTAATCGCGGAACCGACAAGACCGGTATGACCAGCAATGTAGATTTTGGATGTTTTTTCCATATTGTTGTTTCATCCCGGCTTTGAGCCGGGATCCATACATATTAAATATCAATTTTCACTTTCTCTTTCTTTAAATCCGCTTCCAGCATTATTTTTACTAATTTTTTAAATGTTGTTTTAGCCTTCCAACCTAATTTCTGTTCGGCTTTACTCGGATCGCCTAACAGTAAATCCACTTCCGCCGGCCGAAAATATTGCGGATCAATTTTTATGAGCACCTTGCCAGTTTTTTGGTCTAATCCCTCTTCGTCAACTCCTTTCCCTCGCCAGGCAAAATCTATTTTCGAAAGCCGCATACATTCCTCAACGAAATCTCTTACGCTGTGTGTTTCTCCGGTTGCCAAGACAAAGTCTTCCGGCTTTTTTTGTTGCAGCATCAACCACATCTCTTCAATGTAATCTTTGGCGTAGCCCCAATCTCGTTTGGCGTCTAGATTCCCCAAAAATATACAAGGATGCTTGCCTGAAAGAATACGGGCTAAGCCTCGAGTGATTTTTCGGGTAACAAAAGTTTTCCCTCGCCGTGGAGACTCATGATTGAAAAGAATCCCATTGCAAGCGAAAATATCATAACTTTCCCGATAATTAACGGTTATCCAGTAAGCGTAGACCTTAGCGCAAGCATATGGAGAACGTGGGTAGAAAGGGGTTTTTTCGTTCTGGGGTGTCTCCCTTACTTTGCCGTACATTTCACTGCTTGCGGCTTGATAAAATTTAGTTTTAATTCCAGTATCCCTGATCGCGTCAAGCAATCGCAGAGTTCCTACCGCTACCACATCCGCCGTATATTCGGGAATATCAAAACTTACCCGCACGTGGCTCTGGGCACCCAAATTATACACTTCATCTGGTTTTGTTTTTTCTAACAAGCGAGCAATATTGCTCGCGTCCGTCAGATCTCCATAGTGTAAAAATAATTTTACCCCATTCACGTGGGGATCTTTGTATAAATGGTCTATCCTGTTAGTGTTTATATTACTGGAACGCCGGATCATTCCGTGCACCTCGTAACCTTTTTTTAAGAGAAATTCCGCAAGGTACGAGCCATCTTGCCCAGTAACGCCGGTGATTAAAGCTTTTTTCATCTTAAGTCATGAAACATAAAACTTGAAATATGAAACATCTGGTAAAGACAATGTTTTTCTTTGCTTTTCTGTTACTCTTTCCTCCGAGTTTTAGGTTTCGGGTTGCGAGTTTCAAGATTCTTTAACGCATCATTCCTCACTACATCTGATAGTTGAGACTCTACTCGCTCAATCGCGGAGAGCAGTTTAAAAATCATTAAAAAAACTAGGATAAATCCAGTAAGAATTACTGCGTTAAGATTGCCTTCAATGCCAATTATTTTTGCCAGAGTTACGGTAATCATTGGGAAAAGCGCAACTGCCGCCATCCCACCCCAAACCACAACTCTTACCAACAATTTCAATATTGTTGGATGATGTTTCCCTTTAATATAATTGTCTATCCCTTGGTAGATCATAAAGATTGCTATAATGGCGATAACAATCTGGTAGAGATGTAGAGACATAAAAAATTTTAATTTACGATAGGATGTTCCATATCATTTTATAAACAGTTTTTAATCCATTCAAAAATCCCTGTTTCTCGGTTTTTCCCATAGAATATTCCGTATAACGCACTTCAATGGGAATTTCGGTAAATTTCAGCTTATTGCGGTAGATCTCCCGAATAACTTCGCTGTCATATTCATAGCGGCTGCTTTTGGTGTCAACCAAATCCAAAGCTTTTTTTGAATAAGCGCGCATGCCGGATTGGCTATCCGTCACCCAAATCCCGTTTAGATACCAAGTAAAAACATTGGCGGCAAAATTAGCCATTCTTTTCCGCAACGGCATTAATTCTCTCTTCTTAGTCCTCGCGCCAAGCACCACTTCATAGCCCTCCTTGATTTTTTCAATCAAATTGCCGAGGTCTCCCGGATTATGCTGTCCGTCGCCGTCCATAGTCGCAATAATTTCCGCTCCCTCCATTTTTGCCGCTTCAATACCGGTTTTCACCGCCGCTCCTTTGCCGCGGTTAATTTTGTGGCGAAGCGCAACGGTGCCGGATTCTTTCGCTTGATCAAAAGTGTCGTCATCGCTGCCGTCGTCAATCACGATTATATTTTCAAACCCGGATTTCCGTATCTCGCTTATGACTTTTTTGATAACCCGCCCTTCGTTAAAGGCCGGAATAACCACATAGAATTTATCCATTGGCATCACTCCTTAATAATTTTCTCCCCCGCCAAAAAAGGACAAGGAATATTAAAGAAAAACCAAATAAAAACCGGCTGGGCGGGCGGTGGGGAACTTTGACCCACCAGAAATCCAGCACGTGGCTCTGGTATTTTTGGTTCGTGTAAACAATTTCTTTTACCAGCTTGTCCGGGGCTCCCGAACCTACCGCCATTGGCGGGGTATAGAGAATTCGGTAAACCAGCGGATCGTCTTGGCCGGTAATCTTATTTTTAAGGTAATGATAATTCACCAAGTAAGGGGCGAATTGAGGAATAAACTGATATTCCTGGCTAGCCACCACGTTATAGCCGGTCTGCCTAAAAATTTCAAAAAAAGTATACGGGAAAACGTCGTAGCGGGATAAAGTTCCCAGAAACTGCATAAGAATG
>VGKB01000047.1 GCA_016867255.1 Candidatus Moraniibacteriota bacterium | reverse complement strand
CAAGGGCTTTTTGGATATTTTGGGCGTGTGGTTTTGGATGAAGTACGCCAGCCGCCCCTTGCATCTTTTCGGCGGCACTGGAATGGCCAGTTTTGTTTTGGGAGCGGCCCTTTTGGTCTTTTTATTTATCGCGCGAATGTTTTACGCCTACCCGCTTTCCAATAAAATCTGGCCGCTTCTGGCAATCTTTCTGATGATGGTGGGAATACAACTTTTTATTTCCGGCCTTATGGCCGACATTCTAGTCAAGAACCGTTACCGGGGGAAGGAAATGAACTACTCAATAAAGGAAATTATTGAACAATAAATTATGCCATGGCAATCAAAGCGCCTTATTTTTGCTGGTGGTTCCGACTGGGCGGTGGAATTTTTGGAAACCCTCATCAACGAGGGTTTTAATATCACGGGGGTTTTAGCTCCGCCCAACAGCCAAAGAGACCGAGGGCAGAAAGCGATTGCTCCGGTACTTAAAACCAGGGCCGATAAATTGAAAATCCCGGTTTGGCAGCCCCCAAAATTGAACAACCCGGTTTTTTTAGAACAATTCAAAAAAGTTAAACCTGATTTAGTGGTAGTGGTCGCTTATGGTAAAATATTTCCCCCAGAAATTCTCGCGATACCTTCCTTAGGATTTATTAACTTTCATCCGTCTCTTTTACCTAAATTACGCGGGCCTTCGCCGATAATGAGCGCCATTTTGGAAGGCCATATGAAGACCGGGATCAGTATTATGAAACTTGGGGAAGACGTGGACAACGGACCGATTTTATTTCAGCAAACAGTGAATATCAAACCCAGAGAAACCAATCAAACTTTAACCCGGAAATTAGTTGATCTAGGTAAAGAAAAATTGCCCAAGATTTTGCGACAATATATTGAAGGCAAAATTACTTTAAAACCGCAGCCCGAAAAAGGCGTAACATTCTGTAAAATGATAAAAAAAGAGGATGGCCGAATTGACTGGCGGTGCGAGACCGCCGAACAAATTGACCGTAAAGTTCGGGCTTTGAATCCACAATTTAAAACTTTCACGTTTTTAAAAAAGAATAGCCTAAGGGTACGAGTGAATATTTTAGAAACCCGCGGCATTTATGTAGAGACGCAGCATGCCACGTCATCTGAAGGCATAGAAAATTTGCAGCCGGGACAATATCAAGGATTTAGTAATAATCTAGCTGTCGCTACGAAAAAAGGAATTTTATTAATATCCAGACTTCAAATCGAAGGCAAAAATCCGATTTCCGCCGCCGATTTTCTGCGCGGATACTCAAGTATTGAAAATAAATTTTTATTGGTGTAGGCTGGTTTAGACTTCTAGAATAAGATAAATTGCTGGAAGCGTACATTTCAAGAGGAGGCAAGAGTATGAAAGAAACACCATGTTGTTCGTACCGATTTGATGATGGAAAACATTTCACTCTAACCCAAATGCTTTGTGGCGGGGCGAGGCTTTATGAAGCTGTGAACGTTAAAATACGGCCAACTATCCCTGGAGGAAGAAAAAAGGTTATATTTACTTGTATTGAATGTCGGGAAGTGATACCGACAGTTAGAACTGTGGATGGAGATTGAGGAAGGGAGGGTTGCCCCTAGTTGTAGGGACAACAGGAATAGTCAGGGCGTTCTCTCTTGTTAGATAGCGCCCTTTTTTTGTCCAAAAATTTCACATTCGAATAATTTTCGGACATGATCGCGAGAAACATCGTCTTCGCCAAAGACAAGACCTGGGTTTCCGGAGACATTCTTATCGATGACAAGCCGAAAATAGAAGGTCAAGAAGAACCTCTTTGGGAGCACGTGATTTTTGACCGTCCTTATAATCGGCACGTGAAAGGTCGGCGTATCAACTGGCAAAATTACACTAAAATTCTTGGCATCTGAAAGGAGGAGTTGATGACGGGGACAGAACCAGAAAGCCGAACAAAAAGGTGCCGCCGGTGCGGCAAGGTGTTTCAAAACACCGACTCCGGCAGCTGTGAAGAGTGCGGGGCGGAGCTCGCCCATTGGAGTGAGTTAAGCCCAGAAGACCATCAAAGACTCAACGCGGGATACAACACCCTGGAGGTAATATGAAAACGGCGGCGCGGGTGGTTGGGGAAGCAGCCGTGACGAAAACGTTGGTTCTCAGGAGAGCGAAGAAGCTAGCCCTGAAGCAAAATCTGCTTGGCATTGAAAAACTCAATGTTGGCGATCATACTGCTCCGTTGGAGAGGAACATTGAAGTTTGGGTTGAAGGGATAGCCAACCATTTCAAGGGAACTTTCCACTGGGCGGCTCGGGAGAGAAACTTCCGATTCCCAGAGTTGGAAAAAAAGTGGTTCCCTCTGGCCGCCATGGTTGAAAATTCATTATTCACGGTCATCAAGGCGCTTCACGATCTGTCTCATGTTGGTTTGGATTCATGGGGCAGTCTGCCGGACGGATAACTTGAAAACCTAGTATGAAGCAAAGACGCCGCGTGCAAGCAAGCCGCGGCTTTATTTTATTGTGGAGCTACTCTGATGGTTACAAAACTCCCCATTTTAATTTTTTTGTGGGACGGCGCTTCGCCGCAGACGGCGAGCTAGATACAAAAAAAATTAAAAAAGTTGAGTTTTGTAACCATCTAAATGTACATAATTATATACATTAGGCAGTTTTACGAATAGCCGCTTTGACTCTCTCCACAGACTCATTTTTCCCCAGCATCCAGGCGCACTCAAAGGGACTGGGACTTTGTTTTTGGCCAGTCAGCGCTACGCGCAGTGGCCAGAGAAGCGGTCCGCGATCGGCGCCGGCTGCCGCCATTAGAGGTTTCTCCAGATTAGTTAAAGTAAACTTGCTAGCAGGAATTTTTCCAATAATTTTTAAAGCCCGACGCAGTGATTCTATCACTGCCCGGTCGCCCATATCCTTCCAACGCAGCAACTGTTTGGGATATTGGGGAAGCTTAAAAACAAACTCAATCTCACGGTTTACGTCACTCAAAGTGTGTATTCGGGGCTGCTGGACGGTCACAATTTTTTTAACTAAATTTTTGTCCTTGATATTTTTTTCCAAGTAAGGCGCGCAGAGTCTGGCTAGTTCTGCAACGGGCTTTTGGCGGATATAATGGCCGGAAAACCATTCTAGCCTTTGTTGATCAAAGCGGGGCGCCGCTTTGTTGAGCTTTTTTATGTCAAATTCTCTTACGAGTTCCGCGAGAGTAAAAATTTCTTTTGTGGTTTTCGGGTTCCAGCCCAGCAAAGCCACAAAATTGATAACCGCTTCCGGCAGGTAGCCCTTCTGGCGGAAATCGGAAACAGAAACGTCTCCGTCGCGCTTGCTTAATTTCCCGCCTTTCATGTTCAGGATGTTGGTGAGGTGCCCGATTACCGGAACAGACCAGTCAAAGGCTTGGTAGATCAAAATATGTTTGGGAGTGCTGGGAATCCATTCTTCGCCGCGGAGAATATGGGAAATGCGCATTAAATGATCGTCTATTACCACGGAGAAGTGGTAAGTGGGAAAACCGTCTGACTTTATTAATATCGGGTCGTCCAGCAGTTTGTTTTCCATTTCTATTCTGCCCCTCACCAGATCATTAAAGACTGTTTTTCCCGAGTTTGGCACCTTTAATCTGATAACATAGGGAATTTTAGCCATTTTGTTTTTCATTTCCGCCTCGGAAAGGCTCAGGCAGTGCCGATCGTATTTCGGCGGCAGGTCCTTGGCTTGACAATTTTTCCTTACTTTATCTAGTCTTTCTGGAGTGCAAAAGCAAGGATAAGCTATCTTTTTGCGGAGCAGCTCCTCCGCGTAACGCCGATAAATTTCCAGCCGCTCCGACTGGATATAAGGTCCAAAATTCCCCTTTTGAATCACTAATTTTTTTATCCTATTGTATCGCTCCTTTGAATTTGTACTTTGTACTTTGTGCTTTGTACTTTGTATTCCCGTAACTCCCTCGTCTATCCCAATCCCGCTCCACCTGAGACTTTCCAGCATATCCGGTATCGCTTCCGGCACTAATCGTGACTGGTCTGTGTCTTCCACCCGCACCACAAAAACGCCCCGCTCCTTGCGGGCGAATAAATAATTAGTCAGGGCAGTCCGCAGACCCCCCAGATGGAACAAACCGGTAGGAGATGGAGCGATTCTGACGCGAGTTTTCATAGAGTAATTCAAAATTCAAAGGCAAAGACGACTAGTTGTCATCCCCGCGCAGGCGGGGATCCAGGCTCTTCCCCCGTTTTTACGGGGACAAGTCTGGATTCCCGTTTTCACGGGAATGACATTACTCTAAAGTTAGCTATTGTTCTGTGTTATTTCTTTTCTGGTTTTTCTTCTTTTCCTTCTTCTTTTTTCTCTTCTTTATTTTCAGATTTTTCTTCGGCTTTTTCAAGAACCTTTTTGGGCTTTTTTTCTGTTGCTTCTTCTTTCTTCTCGGCAGGTTTCTCTTCCTTTCCGCCAGAGGTGCTTGCTTGCCGGTGAGGCAAGGATCCGCCCGTGGCGGACTTTTCCTCAGCGGGTTTTTCTTCAACTGGTTTTTCAGCTGCTTCTTGAGATTTTTCAGGTGCAGCGGCTGGAGCAGCTGGAGCGGCTTCAGCTTCCTTTTCTTCCTTTTTCTTAGCTCTGATTTTCTTAGGGCGTTTCTTGCCCTCTATGATTTTTTGGGAAACTAAGATGTTATAGACCCGGTCGGAAGCTTCCGCGCCAACCCCAAGCCAGTATTGGATTCTTTCATTTTTTAGAACAATGTCTTTATTGCGAGGATTTACCGAGCCCAATACCTCCAGCGCCCGGCCTTTGGCGGATTTTCTTTTGTCCATTACGACCACCCGAAAAAACGGGAAATTATTTTTACCGAAACGGGATAAGCGAATAGCTAGCATAAATTAGTTTGAAAGTTAGAAAGTAAGAAAGTTACAAGTAAAATAAAAACCTTCTCAACAATTGAGTCAGTTTGCATAAAACTTGGTAACTTTCGAACTTGTTACTTTATATCCTATTAGATTAAATCTGACAAATTCTTTACATCAGCTTTATTATTGGTTATAAGTTATTTGTTGTAAGTTATTTTGGAGAGGTCGCATAGTGGTCTAGTGCACCACCTTGGAAAGGTGGCGTGTCGCAAGGCACCGGGAGTTCGAATCTCCCCCTCTCCGCATCTATTGACCATTTCAAATTACCGTATTACTAATTCGTCTTGGATATCTATGTTTTGGATAGGTTCTTTGAACCACTTAAGGAGGTTCCCCTATGACAAATGGAGAGAGAAGAAGGATTGGCGTTCTTCTTGTCAGAAATTCCGGCAGCCACTGTATGTGCGCCATTTCGGCCAACGACCACACCAGCGAACAGTCGGTGCAGGGCTTTGTGCGCCGGCTCCGCGACACTCCTTGCTCCGGAGTCAAGCTGCTGGGGTTTGTGGATGTAGACAAAGGAGAGATCACCAATGCCGAGGGTACTGAAGACCTCGGCTTGGCGGAAAGCGTTTTGGCAAGGAA
>VGKB01000046.1 GCA_016867255.1 Candidatus Moraniibacteriota bacterium | reverse complement strand
AACAGACCGAAAAAGCAGTTAAAATGTAGATGACCTTATTTAATTTGTACGAAAGTAGAGTATTGTTGGTCCCGTGGAGAGCGCTAGCCGTCTCCCAGTAATTCTCCAGAGTGTTCCAAATCTGCACGTTGGTGGAAACAATTTCCTGGGCGTAGACTTTGAGAAAATTATCCTCCGCGATGCCCTCTTTTTCAAAAAAAGAGCGAAATACCGGCAGCTGGGGTTTTATCACCCTCCTCACGTCCAAAATGTCCCTCTGCAGAAAGGAAATCTCCCGTAAAATACGGCTCTCTCTGCCGCTAAAAATATTGTTTTCAATTCGTTCGGTTTCTTTGGCCAGCCGGTCAAGGAAAACATAGTAGTTGTTAAGCACTTGAGCAATTATTATCAAAATAAGGAAAAGCGGCCCCTTCTGAAAATATTTTTTACTGCCTTCAAAATTGCGTTGACATTGTTCAAAAAAGCGGCTTAAGGAAGAATCTTGATGGGAGCAAACGGTTACCAGAAATTTTTCGTTAGCCAGAATATCAATTTCTCCCACTTCCCGAAACCTGCCGTCTTCTCCAAAAATAGGGTAATGCAGGACGAGAAAAAGGTAGTCTTTATGGTCGCTGAATTGGGGCCGGTAAAGCGGCGTAGTAAGCTTGCCGATAATCAAAGGATGTAAATCAAATTCAGCTTGGATAAAGGAAATATCCTCCGCTTTGGCCTCTTCAATAAAAATCCAGTTGAAATCTTTGTGGGAGATGGAATGCATACTATTTGTTGTTTTTTTGTATTTACGGCTCAAGTTTTCTGCCTGCCGGTAAAGTAGGCATAATCTATGTTTTATGTTACACGTTTTTTTCTCCCTCTACCAATTCGCCCGACAAACCCAGGGCCCCAACTTGATTAATTCTTGCCACTCCCCATTTTCCCGCCAGATTATGCTTGCTTTTCCCGCTTCTTTTAATCAGAGCGGCAACGTCTTTATTCTCAAAGTTTTTCCCCAGCGCGTAAAAATTTACGCTTCCCTTCCGGTTAGTCTTTTGCTTGATTCTATCAATTAAAATCAGCGTATTTTTGCCTAAAAAGCGTTTATTTTTCTTAAGAGCAATCTTTTTCCAAACCCGGTCAAGTTTTTGCTGCCTTTCTTTTTTCATCCAAGCCGGCACGTCATCCTTAAGCTTAAAGGCGGCGGTTTCCGGCCGGGGCGAATATTTAAGGGCGTAGAGCATTTCAAAGCCCACCTCCCTAACGGCGGAGAGTGAGGCGCGGAAATCCCGGGCGGTCTCTCCCGGAAAACCCACAATTATGTCGGTAGAAAGCACGACATCCGGAATATTTTTTTTAATCTCATTCACTGTCGCGAGATAGTCACTTCTTCGGTATTTCCGGTTCATAGCCAGGAGGATTTTGTTACTGCCTGACTGCAAGGGTAAATGCAGGTTTTTTGAGACCTTCCGGCAATCTTTAACGGCAAGCATCATTTCCCGATTAATGTCTTTGGGGTGGGAAGAAATAAATTTTATCCAAAAATTACCCGGTACGGCGTTTAGGGTGCGCAAGATTTGAGAAAAGGTCCATACTTTTCCCTTCCGGTCCGCTCCCCGGTAGCTGTTGACATTTTGGCCCAGCAGAAAAAGCTCCTTATACCCCTTTTTTACCAGATTTTTGGCTTTTTTGATTATATTTTCCGGTGGCAGGGATCTCTCCCGGCCGCGCGCGTAGGGAACTACGCAGTAGCTGCAGAAATTATCACAACCAACGGTAATGGGAATATAGGCGCGGGAAAGATAAATCGGGTTTCCGCCATAGGCGGACTCGCCTTTGGCAAGAACCGGGTAGAGCGGGTTGATTAAGCTGGACGGGAGTCTCTTTCCCGCCGGCAGGAAATAGTCAACAATATTCCGCAGGCGCTGTTTAAGATCTTCGCGGTGCCCCAGGCATCCGGCAAGAACCAGAATCGCGCCGGGATTTGTTTTTCTGGTTTTTTCCAGCCAATTGATAACGCGATCTTCCGCCCCTTGGCGCACTCCGCAGCTCACTGCAACAAGCAAATGAGCAGAACTTAAGTCGGCGGCTTTCTTCCATCCTTTTTTAGCAAGCGTTGAGAAAATTTTCTCGGCATCGGCGTAATTCATCTGGCAACCGAAAACTTTGATAAAATAAGTGAATGATTTTGGGGGCATTTGGTACTTTATTTTCCCTCTGTTCTTTGCTCTTTGTTTTTTTCTGAATTGAAAACCTTCCCTCCCGCTTTCTCAATAGCAGCTTTGGCTCCTTTTGAGATTAAACAATTCTCAATTGTCAGGGCTTTCGCGATTTTTCCGGTCCCCAGAATTTTTACGCGGGCAATCCGGCGCAAGCGGCTTTTTTTGTTGAGTTTTATTAGTTTCTTTTTGGTCAAGCTGACGGGAGAAACAACCTCTCCCGCCTTAAAATGTTTTTCCAGCAAAGAAAGCCCTAGCGTAACATTGGGCCGGTTTGGAGAGGTAAACCCCTTTATTTTCGGGGAGCGGGCCACCAAGGTGGTATCCTGCCCTTCAAAACCCGGAGGGATATTACCGCCGGAACGGGATTTTTGCCCCTTATTGCCTTTTCCCGAATAAGTGCCTCGCTTTCCGCCGCGGCCGATGCGCTTTATTTTTTTTAGCCAATCCGGCCGGCTAATTTGATGGATTTGCATGATCGTCTTTCTTAATCTTAAGTTGGGACAGAGCTTTAAGCATAGCGCGGGCGGTGTTGATCTTATTGTTGGAACCGAGACTTTTTGCCGTTAGGTTTTTGATTCCTCCCAGTTCGGCGATAGCGCGCAGCGCGCCTCCGGCTACAATCCCTTTGCCCAGTTTTGCCGGCTTGATGATAATTTGGGCGCTGCCGAATTTAGTTTTGGTTTCGTGAGGGATGGTCTCGTTGACAATGGAGAAAGTAACCAGATTTTTTTTGGCGTTATGCACCGCTTTACCGATAGCGCTGGAAACGTCAGCTCCTTTAGCAATTCCTACGCCTACCTTGCCTTTACGGTTGCCGATGGCAACCGTAGCGCGGAAGCTAAACCTTCTGCCGCCCTGGACTACTCGGGCGACCCGAGCAATATTGAGCAAGGCGTGATCAAATTCACGCTGTTCCTTTTTGCCCCGTCGTCCCCTTTTCCCGTGTTGGTTACGCCTATTCTCCATAATTTTACAAATTAAAACTTTAATCCGGCCTTCCGGGCCGCTTCCGCCAAAGCTTTTACCTTGCCGTGGTACTTGTAGCCGCCTCGGTCAAAAACTGTCTCCTTTATCTTTTTTTTAAGGCATTCCTCCGCAATCGCCCGGCCGACCTCTTCCGCTTGTTTGATTTTGCCGCTCTTCTCTTTTAGCGCCTTTCCGCCGGCGGCCGCCAAAACCTTATTCGCTTCGTCGTCAATTACCTGAGCGTAGGCGTGGCGCAAGCTAAAAAACACGTTAAGACGCGGTTTTTGAGCCGTTCCAATGATCTTTTTCCTTATCCTTCTCTGCCGCCGTTTTCTTAATTGATTGCGTGATTGAATTTTCATTGAAGACAACTCGCGGTAACAATTAAAAAGCCCACCGACTTTCAAGTCGTAAGCCATAAGCTGAAAAACATTATTGCCAATTTTTTTATATTAAGCAAATATTTAATCATAAAACTTGAGACATAGAACATGCAACATAAAAAAACAGAAGAAAAAAGATATTTGGTTGTAGGACTGGGAAACCCGGGAAAAGAATTCCAAAATACTCCTCATAATATTGGCCGCCAGACGATCTTTTTTTTAGCGCAGCAGGAGGCGGTCCTGCTAAAAAAATCGGAAAAGGCTTACGGGCTGATCGGAAAGTACGCTAATTCCGACAGGGAGACTTTCCTGCTGCTGCCGGAAACCTTTATGAACAAATCGGGGCTGGCATTGAAAAGCGCTCTCTCCTATTACAAAATCAGACCCATGAATCTTTTGGTAGTTCAGGACGATTCGGATATGGAGTTGGGAAAAATCAAAATTAGTTTTGATCAAAATTCCGGCGGCCACCGAGGGATTGCAAGTATTATTCAATCCTTAGGCAGTAAAAAATTCGCCCGGCTAAAGATTGGCATCCGCCCCGTCTATTGCCCCCAGGGAGGCAAACGGCACACTAAAGCGGAGAAGTTTATTATGCGGAAGATGACGGCCAAGACCCAAGACACCATTACCAAAATAGCCAAGGAAGCCGTTAAAAGTTGGATTGTGGAAGGCACAGCGGGAACAATGAACAAGTATAATTAGCTGATTACAAAATTCCTGCCGCCATTAATATTTGGCAATGCGCTGCAAATTTTCCGCTAACTTGGCTAAACGAGAGGTAATTTGGGGATTGAGTTCCTTTTCCATAAACGGGATCAATTCGTGGCGAATTTTGTTGCGCTGATAGTCGCGGGAGTAATTGAGCCGGTCGTTGTAATAAGGAAGGTTGGTTGAATGCATTAAAGCTGTGATGTCTTTTTTGGAAACATAAAGAAGCGGCCGGATAATTTTACCTCTGATGGGCAGCATCCCTTTCAGCCCTTGGATTCCGGCGCCCCGGATGATGTGGGCCAGCACCGTCTCGGCCTGGTCCGACTGGTGGTGGGCAACCGCGATATAGCCAACGTTTTCCTTCCGCCGGCGTTTCTCCAGCAGCCGATACCTTTCCTCCCGCAGCCAATCTTCCAAGTTACGACGCCGGGGCCTTTTACCGACCGTCAGGGTCTCAAATCCAAGATTGAATTTCAAAGCCAATTTTTTCGCAATGCCGCTGAAAAGTCTGGCTTCGGACTCAAGGCGATGGTCTATATGGACTGGTAATAATTTGAAATGATACTTCCTTTTGATTTGGCAAAGCGCCGCCAGCAAAAAAACCGAATCCATTCCGCCGGACAGCGCCACTATTAACTTGCCGCCCGTAAGCGCGGGAGCGCCGTTGAGGACCTTAATCATCTGCTGGTTGACTTTGCGCCAGAGAGCGCCTTGAAAATACATAGATTGGGTGTAAGCTAAAGAAGTCAAAAATAAAATATTTGAGAGATGAAATCAAGATTCGGTAAAGAGTTCCGATTTTATCGGGAGGGAGTATTCTTGCTCTCGCTTCTTATTATTCCGCTTATATACCAATTTATCAAGCCCGAAACTCCCTTTGAACTGATATTTTCAACTTTGGCTTTTTATTGGGTCGTTCCTTTTTTGATTGTCCGGTTTGTTCTGCAAGAAAATATCTATTTTTTGGGGTTCAGGGAGGGAAAGTTTGGCCAAGGTTTAAGCGGCGCCCTGGTTGGCTGGCTGGTTTTTTATCCCATTTTGAATTTTCTCTCCGACCAGCCCGAATTCCAGAACGCTTACCCGCTTTTTGATTTTATGAAAGAAAGCCCCGCCGGATTGCTCTGGGGGGAATTTGCGGTAATGCTGCCGGCTTTTTGGGGAGTACAGACGTTTCTTTTCGGCTACGCGTATTTGGGATTAGGCAGAATAATTGGGCGATCCCGGGCTCTTTTGTTTTTAGGGTTGATAGGAATTCCGCTATTTTATCTGGGCAACCCGCCGGTTGAAATCATTTTATCTTCTTTGGCTGGTTTGGTGGCTTGTTGGATAATGAATCGCTCCCGCTCAGTTTTTTACCCGATTGTTTTCGGCTGGGGGCTGTCGGCGATGCTGG
>VGKB01000045.1 GCA_016867255.1 Candidatus Moraniibacteriota bacterium | reverse complement strand
GCAGTCACCAGGGTGGGGGTTCTAGCGAAGTTTAGGGTGAGAATCTCGTTAGAGTGAAAATAGACGGTCGCGGCGATAAAAAACAACAAAACTAGCACCAATGAATTAACTAGCAGATGGAGATTTCTCTTCCATTCCGCTTCAGAAAAAACCTGAACAGCCATAAAATAAAAAACAATGAAAGCCAAATATTCGCTTAATCCCCCGGTTAAACTGCCGGGATACCCTTCCCAGGCAACCTGAAAATTCCCAGAATAAAGAAATAGAAAGCCCAACGCCAAAAGCCAGAAGCCCATAATCCAGCCCAATTTTGTCCGCCGCCATTCAAATTCCCGTTTCGCCAAAGATCGAAAAAACCAGACAATCAAGAGCGCTCCCGCGACCAAAAAAATAAAAATTCCCCGCGGCAGTTCCAACGGCTTAACAATATTGGGCAAAATAATCCAGGGAAATACTGCTAGAGAGACGATTGCAGTTACCCTCATAAATTTTCCCCACGGATCAGGTTTGATTCCTAAGGATTGGTTTTGATTTGCGTTATCCAACATTTGTATTTATTTAGAGGTGCTTAATTTACGTTTATTTTACACCACAAAAAAGCAAAAACGAAATAATTGTCTAAAAATGCGTAAGCCCTAAAAGAATAGAAAGAGCTTTCAAAGAACATAAACTTCTGATAAAGTTAAAACGTTATTGGTGAATAACCTGCATAAACCTATGTCTAAAGTTAAAAAGGCAATCGTCGCGGTAGCCGGCAGCGGCACCCGCTTGCTTCCCGCCACTAAATCAATGCCCAAAGAGATGCTTCCCATCGTGGACAAGCCGGTAATTCAATTAGTAGTTGAAGAGCTGGTTGCGGCCGGAATACAAGATATCATCATGGTAACTAAGTGGGACAAAAAACCGCTGGAGGACCACTTTGACCGCAGTTGGGCTCTTGAAAACGAACTCAAGAAAGCCGGGAAAGAGGAGAAACTGGAAGAAATAATCAAAATTTCCGAGGCGGCTAATTTCATATATGTCCGCCAGAAAGGCCCTTACGGCAACGGCACGCCTGTTTTATCAGCCGCGAGCTTGGTGGATGACGAGCCGTTTGTATTCGTTTGGGGAGATGATCTGGTTAAATCAAAAACGCCCTTTACCAAAAGTTTGATTGATTTCTACGAGAATAATAGTTATCCAATGATCGGGGTCCAGAAAGTCTTAAAAAAAGTCGTCAACCGATACGGCATCGTGAAGCTCCGCGAAGGCACTCGGGAAATAGAAGATATTATTGAAAAACCCCTAGCCGAAGAAGCGCCTTCCCAACTCGCCGTCTTTGGAAGAATGATCTTGGACCAAAACATTGTCAATATATTAAGAGAAACCAAACTCGGCAAGGGCAACGAGTTATGGCTTAATGACGCTATTAAGTCCTATGTAAAGCAGGGAGGCATATTTCTGGCAAGAGAAGTTGAGGACGGAGAATGGATGACCACCGGAGACGCTTTGAACTATTTAAAAACCACATTGGCGTACGCTTTTGAAAGAAAAGACGTCAGCAAAGAGTTAAAAAAGTACATCAAAAAAATAATTTAAAAATCAAGATCACCAAATAAATGAATAAGACTTTTAATCAGTTAAAAAGCGAACGTTTAAAAAAAATCCGCGCTCTCAAAAAAGCCGGATTCAACCCCTATCCCAGCAAGACAGAGCGCACTTGCGGGAATTCGGAAGCGACTGCCAATTTCAAAAAGTTCGCCCGAAGCAAAATAAAACTGGCTGGGCGCTTAACTGCTGTTCGCGGGCACGGCGGGCTTCTTTTCGTCGACCTGGAAGACGAAAGCGGGAAGATTCAATTGGCTTTGAAAAAAAACGTTTTAGGCAACAAGATTTTTGAGTTATTCCAAAACAACCTTGAAAGAGGGGATTTTGTGCAGGCGGAAGGGAAGTTGTTTTTAACCCGCGCGGGAGAAAAAACTCTGGAAGTTTCGAACATAAAACTTTTAGCCAAAACGTTGCATCCTCTCCCCGAAAAATGGGCCGGATTAAAAAACGAGGAAATCCGCTACCGCAAACGTTATCTTGATCTTCTTAGCAACGCCAAAACACGGGACCGCTTTAGAAAAAGGGCCATTTTTATCAATTTATTAAGAGAGTTTTTGATTTCAAACAAATTTTTAGAAGTGGAGACCCCTGTCTTGCAGGATGTCGCGGGAGGAGCAATCGCCAAACCCTTCAAAACACGGCATAACACCCTCAAACAGGACTTCTATCTGCGCATCGCCCCCGAACTCTACCTAAAGCGTCTGTTGGTCGGCGGTTACGAGAGAGTGTTTGAATTCGCCCGTTGTTTTCGCAATGAAGGCATTAGCCCCCAACATAATCCTGATTATACCTCACTTGAATTCTACTGGGCTTACGCTGATTACGAGAAAATGATGCGCTTTACCGAAAAAATGTTAAGCAAAATCATCCCCCGAATTACCGGATCTCTCAAGGTAAAATTTCAGGGAAATGTTTATAATTTCAAACCTCCTTATAGAAAAATAAGGTATAGCGATTTAATAAAAAAAGAGCTGAAAATAAGCATTAATAATATTGATAGAAAAAAATTACTCAAAATTATTAAAGATAAAAAAATCAAAATTTCCGGAGGCGTATCCCGTTTAAGTGACATAAAACTTTTGGAAGAAATTTACAAAAAAACCATTCGTCCCAAACTGCTCGGTCCTTTGTTTTTGCTGGATTATCCCAAAGAAATGATTCCTCTGGCTAAAACGAAAGACGATAACCCCAATCTAATCGCCACTTTTCAGCTGATTGTCAACGGCTGGGAAATTGTGAAAGCTTACAACGAACTTAACGACCCCAAAGAACAAGAAGAACGTTTTAATGAACAAATGAAAGCGCGCAAGTTGGGCGACAAAGAGGCCCACGCGCAAGACAGAGATTTCATTGAGGCCCTAAGCTACGGCATGCCGCCCGCGGCAGGGTGGGGAATGGGGATTGACCGCTTGCTGGTAATTCTACTCAACCAAAAAAACATTCGGGACGTAATTTTATTTCCCCTGCGCCGTATTAAAAAATAAAACTATTGCTCTTTCTAAAAATTACCCCCTATAATACCCAATTATTATTAAAGCGCGCTCCAAATTATCTTTATGTTTAAACCCGTAAATCCCAAAATCACCCCGGCTGAACGCGAGAAGAAGACTATCAACTTCTGGAAAGAAAACAAGTCTTTTGAAAAATCCATTGAAAACCGGCGTGAAGCAAAAATTTACAGTTTTTTTGACGGACCGCCTTTTATTACCGGAACTCCTCATTACGGTAACATTCTCTCCTGCATCGCCAAAGACGTCGTACCCCGCTACTGGACTATGAAGGGCTTTCGCGTTGACCGCCGCTGGGGATGGGATTGCCACGGCCTGCCGGCGGAAAATCTGGTGGAAAAAAGATTAGGCGTCAAATCTAAAAAGGAGATTGAAGAAAAAATCGGGATTGATAAATTTATCAAAGAATGTTTCAATGCCACCACCCGCATCGCCGCCGAATGGGAGACAGCCATTGATCGCATTGGTCGCTGGATAGATTTCAAAAATGCCTACAAAACTATGGATTCCGAATATATGGAATCCGTCTGGTGGGCTTTTAAAGAACTTTGGAACAAGGGGCTTATCTATGAAGATACTCGCATTTCGCTCTACTGTCCGCGTTGCTCAACGCCGCTGGCGAACTTTGAAATCGCTATGGACCAGAGCTACGAAGATATTTTGGACATTTCTTTGTATGTCCGGTTTTCTCTAACGGAAAAATCCAAAGATATTTTGGGAATCCCCAAAAAGTCGCAGGCGAATTTCATTGCCTGGACCACTACTCCATGGACGCTTCTTGCCAATACAGCCCTCGCAATTAACCCTGAGCTGGACTATGCCATCGTCGCTCGCAAAGAAAAGGGGCAAGATTCTCATCTGATTCTTTCCGAAAAAAGCTGGAAAAGAATAAAAAAAAGTTCTAACCAGAAAGGCCGGGTCATTCGCAAACTTAAAGGAGTGGAATTAATCGGCCTTAATTACCAAAAACTTAGCGCAATTATTCCTGACATAACCGGGGATTTTGAGAAGAGGGAAGGGGGATGGAAAACGGTTCAGGGGGACTTTGTTTCCGAAGAAGAGGGAAGCGGCATCGTCCACTTGGCTCCCGCCTTTGGCGAGGATGATTACAATACCGCCCAAAATGAAAATTTACCCATCCTTTTGAATGTGGACGAGGAAGGAAAATATACTCAGGGAAAATTTAAAGGAAAGAACGTCTGGGAAGCAAATGAAGAAGTAGCTAAAGAACTCAGCAAAAAAGGATTGGTCCTGGCGGAAGAAAAAACCGTACACAGTTACCCTTTCTGCCACCGTTGCAAAACAAAATTGATATACAAAATCCAGCCCGCTTGGTTCGTCAAAATTAGCGCTATCAAGGACAAGTTAATTTCTCTTAATGAAGAGATTAACTGGCACCCCAAAAATCTAAAGCATGGCCGCTTCCTCAAGGGAATTGAATCGGCGCCCGATTGGAACATTTCCCGCAATCGCTATTTTGGCACAGCCATTCCGGTTTGGAAATGTGATAACTGCCACAAAGAAACAGTAGTCGGCTCCTATGAAGAACTTTATCAGCTTTCCGGCCAACGGCTGGAAGACTACCACCGCCCCTTGATAGATGCCGTCACTTTTGAGTGCCCCGATTGCAAAGGCGCGATGAAACGGGTGTCTCAGGTTATGGACTGCTGGATAGAATCCGGTTCTATGCCTTTTGCCGAACGCCATTACCCTTTTGAAAACCAAGAAGATTTTAACCAAAAATTTCCTTGTGACTTTGTTTCCGAATACATTGGCCAGACCCGGGCCTGGTTTTATGTAATGCACGTTATGGCTTGCTCCATTTTCGGAAAACCCGCTTTTAAAAATGTCGTGACTACCGGTGTAATTGCCGGCGAAGACGGGAAAAAAATGTCAAAATCGCTGGGCAATTATACCAATCCAAACGAAGTGCTGGAAAAATATTCAGCCGATGCCTTACGCTTCTATCTTATGAGTTCTCCTATTATGGAAGCTAAAAACATTGATTTCTCGGTGGAGAGGGTAGCGGAAATCCAGAAAGGAATGCTCCGAGCTTGGTGGAATTCCTACCTCTTCTTTATCACTTACGCCCGGCTGGACAAATGGCAACCCAACTGGGAAGCGCCTTTCCGCTTCAGCAATCCCCGCTCCTTCAAGGAAGTTTGGCAAAAGCCCAAGGCGGTAATTGACTGCTGGATTTTATCAGAGCTTCACGTTCTTATTCGGGATCTCAATAAATTTATGGACGGCTATGAAATTGCCAAAGCCGCCCGGCTCTTTCCGCCATTCATTGACAAGCTCTCCAATTGGTACATCCGCCGCAGCCGTAAACGTTTCTGGAAGAGTGAAAGTGATAAAGACAAAAATGAAGCTTACCAAACGCTCTATGAGATTCTATCCAAACTCAACCGCATTGCCGCCCCTTTTATGCCTTTCCTTACCGAAGAGATTTATCAAAACATAAACGTGACAAAGAAAGAGATTAACGAGGATATCGGCCACGAATCCCTCAATCAGGAATCGGTCCACCACACTAATTTTCCCGGGCCAAACGCTATGTTGATTGATGAAGAGCTCAATAATTCTATGGAAAGAGTGCGGCAAATTGTCACTTTGGGACATTCCTGCCGC
>VGKB01000044.1 GCA_016867255.1 Candidatus Moraniibacteriota bacterium | reverse complement strand
TGCCGTAAGCCCCAGCGGATGAACCAGCGGCCCCGGAAACTCCTGCCGAACCGGCAGCTCCGGAAACGCCAGAAGGGCAGTAAATTGGCGAATGGGCAAAAAGCGATTAAACGAGCAGTTAAAAAGCACCAAATTCTAGGCCAGAAGTTTTATTTCATTTGAGCTTTCCTGCGCCTAGGGTCTGGTGCTTTGTGTTTGGGTTAGTATTTTGTATTCATCTTTCCTCTCCGGATGGCAGATAATTTCGGTAGTGCCGGAGGAAGGGCTTTGCAAAAACTGGTTGAAATTGTTGAACCAATCAATACTGGTTAAATTTTTGTAGCCTGTAACCTGTAAATTGTAACCTGTAAGATATTTTTTATTAAATTGATTTAATAATTTAATAATCCAACCTATAGGGTTTTTGTTGGCAATTATTTTTTCTCCACGGCGGAGATGGGGAATCTTATATTGCCGGCATAACCCGAGAGCAATTTTGAAGTAGGGCGGGAAAAAATGCACGTGTTCGTGGGAGTTTAGCCCGTCAGGAATTTTGTTAAAAAAATTAACAAATTTTTCTATTTGCGATTTCCACTCCTTCTCTACTTTTTCCACCCTTGTTTTACCGGCTAGGTACAGAAACATGAATCGGATAGACCGCGTTGCAGTTTTAGTCATAAGCCGCCTACCTGCCTGCGCTTCGCCGAAGGCTTTGGCAAGGCGAGCCGACGAGGCAGGTAAGCCATAAGTCGTAAGTTGAGGTATTTCTAGGTGAATATCCAATTTTACCCCCGATTTCAGTAACTCTGCAATTTCTGTTTTATCAATTTCCCTATTCACCATTACCGAAACGCGCTGGATTTTACCTAACTTTATAAGTTTCAGGATATTCTTGTTGGCTCTTTCTGATTTACCAAAGTCATCAGCGCTGAAAATTATATTTTCCTCTCCAGTCATTAATTTTTATCTTAATTAGGTCAAAAAACATTTTAACGCTGTCTTTTACAATTCGGATATGGCTTTCCGGGGGATTTTGCAGAGTTATCGGCAATTCTTTTATTTTTAGCCCCGCCTTTTTCGCCAGAAATATTATTTCTACGTCAAACGACCAGCCCCGGACGGTAAGTTGGGGGAATATCTTAAACGCTGTTTGTCTTTTAAAAACCTTAAATCCGCACTGAGTGTCCTGAATGTCATAGTTATTAATTATGATCATTCTGAGGATGCGGAATATTTTTTCCATTATACTGCGGTACCAAAGCACCGGTTTTAGGATTTTTAGGCCCCCCACAAAACGGGAGGCGATAACAAAATCATATCCTGTTTCCAGAACACCCAGAAATTTGGATAGCTCTTCAATAGGAATCGCGAGATCCGCGTCAAGAAACATAATAATTTCTTTTTTACTGCGCAGAACCCCGTCCCTTACTGCGGCACCCTTGCCCCGGTTTGTCCGGCCGTTTATAATCCTTAGAGGAATCCGGCTTTCTTCGCGGGATTTTTGCAATTCAGCAAGCGTGGCATCACTGCTGCCGTCATTTACCGCTATTATTTCAAAGTCAGAAAATCGCGCCTTTAAGTAATTGTGGATGTGCTCAATATTGCGCCGAATGTTTTTCTCTTCGTTATAGCAGGGAAGAATAATGGAAAGTGAAGGCGATTTAGCATTATCCATTTTACATTTTAAGTTAATTTATCTTTTCCTTCATTTCTCCAATTATCCGATCGTCAACTTGGTCCGGCAGGACATCGCCTGAGGGGTTGCGTTGAGTGGCTTCCCGGTAAATGAGTGTTTTAAGTTTGCGTAAGTATTTTTTCCATTCCTCCTTGTCTTTCTTCCTGACACTAATAGAAATATTTCCTTCCTGATCGTTAATTGACATAAAGGGTTTGTCAGAATTATTATTTTGATACCAGTATAAAATTGCGGCAATAAGTGCCGCAAGCAGTATTAAGCGAAAAATCAACCGTATTTTTTAGGTGTATTATTTGGTAAATAGTGTATAACAAATATAAAATAGCAAAAAATAATTTAAAATTCAAATTTAATTATGTTTATTGTCATTCATTACAGTGAAATTGGGACTAAAGGGAAAAACCGAATAATTTTTGAAAAAAGACTCGCTCAAAATATTCTTGAAGCTCTGCCGGGAAAAAACAGGGTCTTGCGGCGTTACGGCAGAATAATAGCGGAAGTTTTCAGTCCCCGGCAAAACGAGGGCTTATTGATTGGTATTTTAGAGAAGATTCCCGGTATCGCTAATTTTTCTTTTGCGGAAAAGGCCAAACTTGACATCGCCGACATTAAGAAAAAAATTATTGCTTTGGCTGGATCAAAAAGGTTTAGCACTTTTAGCGTTTCCGCCAGCCGATCCAATAAGAGCTTTCTTTATAATTCATCTCAAATCAGTGTTATCCTCGGTGATTTAATTCGGAAGAAACTTAAGAAAAAAGTTGACTTGGAACATCCTGATTTGACTTTTCGTGTTGAGGTGGGCGAGAAAGAGGCGTTTATTTATTGTCAAAAACAGCCGGGAATTTCCGGATTGCCGGTAGGGATATCCGGCAAGGCAGTAGTTTCTCTCTCGGGGGGAATTGACAGTCCAGTGGCTTCATTTATGGCAATGAAAAGAGGGCTTAGGGTTGTCTTGGTGCATTTTTTCAATGATACTTTAATGGGTGGCCGGCAGAGAACCAGTAAAATAAGAAAAATTGCTGAAGAGCTGGCTAAGTTTCAAGGTCGGACAAAACTGTGTATTGTTCCCTTTTCGGGAATTCAAAAAGTCATTATTAGGCAAATACCGGCGGATTACCGCATGATAATCTACCGCCGGTTTATGATGAGAATAATCTCCCGGATAGGGTTATTGGAAAGAGCCGAAGGAATTGTTACCGGGGATAGCGTTGGGCAAGTGGCTTCCCAAACCCTGCCTAACCTTGGCTGTATTTATCGGGCGGCCAACCTACCGGTCCTTCCTCCGCTTATTGGGATGAACAAAGAGGAAATTATAGGCATTGCTAAAAAGATAGGTACTTACGATATTTCTATCACTCCCTACCCCGACTGCTGCTCCTTTATGATTGCCAAGCATCCGGAAACTAACGGCCAAATTTATGAAATTGAAAAATTAGAGGGCGCTATCAAGAATAAGAATGCTCTGATAAACAAATGCGTCAAAGAGAGTAAAGTTGAGATTTTTGATTAAAGTGTGTTATTATTGGGTAGATCAGAAATATGAAAAACATTACTTTTCTGCCTTTTTTGGCGATGTTGGCTTTTACCCTTTCCGGCTGTGGCGTTCCGGACGTTAAGAATTATTTTCTTAAAGAAGGAAGTGAATTGAAAAACGGCGGCGGTAACAGCGGGACCCAGGTTCAGCCGGAAAATATCAACCCCATTTATTTTGGGAGCGGAGGAATTGAAGCTTCTGACCCAACGGCCGCGGAGATTGATAGGTTGATCAAAAAGGCTTTGAGTCGGGTGTTTACTGAGGGTAAATTGCTAAACGGAGGAGATACGGCTAGCACGCCGTTTATTTTTGAATATCTCCCTAGAAAGCTAATTGACATTGAGGACGGTGAAGCTTTACATAAAGCTTTTTTAGACTTGGAGAGCAGGCCAAAAGGAGATGCGCCGGTCGCCACTTTTCCTGACCGAAAAACCGTGGAATTTTCAGTTTTCCATGATTTTGGGGGAAGAACTTATATTTTGGCGGTGGTTTTGGATTTGGGCGGTCAAAAAGTTTGGGTGAGTGTGTACTAATTTTTATATAAAAAAATGCGAACAGCGAAAATCACTCTGGCGGTCGCGGCGCTTTCTTTGCTCCTTGCGGCTCCAGCCAGCGCGGATGTCAACCTCACTTGCATGGTTACGGCGGTGGAAAAACGGGATAACGCGGTTATTACCGCTTGGGACACCTTTTCTACCTCTATGAGGACCGCTTTAGAGACCCGGCGGGACTCCCTCAAAAGTGCTTGGGCGGACGCTAACCGGGCTACCAGGAGAGCATCAATCAAAAACGCCTGGAAAACATTCCGCAACAGCAGGAAATCCGCTTGGAAAACGCGCAGGAGCTCTATCCGATCGGCTTGGACGACTTTCAATTCTGAAAGAAAAGCTTGCGGAGCGCAGTCGGCTGATGAATCAGGAACCCAAGCGCAAGACTTGAGTGTAGAGTAAATTACTTTCCGATCACAAATTCAACCACATCTCCTTCTTTGATCAGATAATCTTTACCCTCTTGGCGTAAAAGGCCTTTTACGCGAGCGTTTTTCCAGGATCCGGCCGAAAGGAGGTTATTTAAGCTAACGGTATTGGCTCTGATGAAAAATTTTTCAAAGTCGCTGTGGATTACAGAAGCCGCCTCTCCCGCATTAATACCTTTTTTTATAGTCCAGGCGCGGGTTTCTTTTTCTCCGGAAGTGTAAAATGTTATTAAGCCGAGAAGCCGGTAAGAGTGTCGCACAATATTATTAAGCTGCGAGGTTAGCTGCAGCTCAGCTAAATCTTTTTTGCTCATTTCGGCAAGTTCTTTTTCTATTTTTACGTCAACGACTAAACACTCGCTTTCGTTCAGACCGTAGAACTCTTTTTCTGCTTTATCGCTCCCTCCCTTAGTGTTTATTATGTGTAGTATGGGTTTCGCGGAGAGCAGGGAGAAATTTTTTATTAACTCTTTGGCAAGAGGAATTAACTTTTCTGGTATTTTGGGGAGGGGATGCAGCCATTGGCCTTTATCTAGAATATTTTCCAGGATTTCTAAAATTGCCCATTCGGCCTCCGCAATTTCTTTTTCTTTGCCCCAAGACCGCCTCATTTTACCGATATAGACCTTACGGCGCGCGATTTGTTCCAGATCAGAGAGAATCAGCTCCGATTTAATGGTTCCAATGTCTCTTAGAGGATTAACCTCGTTCTCTACGTGTTTGATGTTTTCGTCGGCAAAAGCCCGAACTACTTCCAGAATGGCATCCACATTGCGGATATGAGTCAAGAATTGGTTGCCGAGACCTTCCCCTTTGTGGGCGTTTTTTACGAGCCCCGCGATATCCACGAACTCCACGATGGCGGGAATTTCTTTGCTTTCGGGAAAGAGGCAATGCAGTTTATTCAAGCGCTCGTCTTCCACTTGGGCAATACCCACATTTGGCGCAATGGTGCAAAAGGGGTAATTGTTAATATCAACCTCTTTTTTGGTTAGAGCGGAGAAAAGCGTGGACTTGCCGACATTCGGCAACCCAACTATGCCGACCTTTAGAGACATTGGATGCGATAATTAGGGTTCTGAATATAGATTTAAGAACAAAAAAATGGAGAAGTAAAATACCTCCTTTTTTAAATCTAGAAAATCAGTAGCTTCTCCGGTTTGCCCGAAACCATTATAAAAACTAGACAGAAGACCGCTTTTGCGAAAAACGAAAATTGGCAGAAGAATAGACTAACGTAGCATAAAACCCATTATACGCCACTCGAATGACACTAAAAAATCAAATTAACCTAAAAATACCTTCTAAATTAAAGAAAGATTATTTTCAGAAGCTAAGATCTTCTATTTTACTACTTATGCTCAAGCAAGAAACTCTTGAGCCTCAGCAATTCGCTGTTGACGGGGTTACAGAAGAATTAGCTAGAATCAATCGAATTTCTGAATATTTAAGGGATATTGAACGTATAAAAAAGGAAATGTTTCTCGCTAAATCTTTGATTAGTGCGATACCTGATAATAATTTTATTGAAAAACACGGTTCTACACCAGAGGAATATATTCTATATCAT
>VGKB01000043.1 GCA_016867255.1 Candidatus Moraniibacteriota bacterium | reverse complement strand
CCACGGTTCCTTGAGCATCCGGATTCTTAACGCGCCCCATATTGCGAGGGTTGAGAAAATGTTCCATAACGGTATTAGTGTACCGCTGTCTGTTTTTAGAATTACGTTTCATTTATAAAATTTAACATTTGTCATTTTGCATTTATTTTTGAAATGGCAAAGGGAAAATGTAAAATGATAAATAACATTTACGCAATTGTAGCTTACAACATTAAATGGCATAATTCAAGTTTTGACCGGCGTGAAATTTATTGCCATAATCATTGTTATGAGACGCTCACAATTCTTTATAAAAACTTTAACGGAAGCCCCTCATGATGAGACCAGTACCAACGCAAAATTGCTGGTAAGGGGCGGTTTTGTTGACAAGCTTTCCGCTGGGGTCTACACTTTATTGCCGCTGGGGCTTCGGGTATTCAACAAGATTGAAAATATCATTAGAGAAGAAATGGTTGCGGCTTCCGGCATTGAACTTTTTATGCCTTCGCTCCATCCCAAGGAAAATTGGCAAAAAACTGGCCGCTGGAAGACATGGGATGATCTTTATAAGCTGAAGGAAGGCGGCAAAGATCTTGCTCTTGGTCCGACTCACGAAGAAATAATCGTGCCTTTAGTGAAAAAGTTTGTGAATTCTTACCGCGATTTGCCAGTTGCCCTCTTCCAATTTCAAAACAAGTTTCGCAAGGAAATGCGTGCGAAATCTGGCTTATTAAGGGGGCGAGAATTTGTTATGAAAGATCTTTATTCTTTTCACGCCGACGAAAAAGACTTAGACCAGTACTATGAGAAGCTGAAAAAGACATACACTGGATTGTTTGGAAGATTGGGTTTGGGAGGCAAAACCTACCTTACTTTTGCGTCCGGAGGGTCTTTCAGCAAATACTCACATGAGTTCCAGACCCTGACCAAAGCTGGCGAAGACATAATTTATATCTGCGACAAATGTAAAATTGCCTTTAATAAAGAGATTATTCGGGATATCAGAAACAAATGCGCCGAGTGCGGGAACAAGAAGCTGCGGGAGGAAAAGGCGGTTGAAGTGGGGAATATATTCAAACTTAAAGACAAGTATTCCAAGCCCTTTGACTTAAGTTTTATTGGCAAAGACGGCAAAGAGAAGATTGCCTTGATGTGCTGTTTCGGCATCGGACTGCAAAGAGTACTGGGGACGATTGTAGAGACGCATTATGACGAGAGGGGCATAATTTGGCCGGAAAGCGTAACGCCATTCCAAGTTATTTTGATTGGCATTCCCGATAAAAAAGGCAAAAAATTGCAGCAAGTTTGCGAAAAGATTTATGAGCAGCTTATCAAGAAGAATATTGAGGTGTTATACGATGACCGAGACGCGTCCGCCGGCGAAAAATTTGCCGATGCCGATCTTATCGGCGTCCCGGTCCGCATCGTGGTATCCGGGAAAACTTTGGCTAAAAATTCAGTAGAATTAAAAAACCGCCACAAAAAAACTACCCGTTTGGTAAAAATTGACCAACTAGTCTCTCTGTTCAAATAACATTACTTTTAAAGGCTTAAAAGATGGAATTTTATGTTTCTATGGCTATTATAGCCATGTTGGGCTATGGAGTGACCTCAATAATCTACAAGATAGCCGGCAAAGATATTGATTCCGTTTCAATGACTTTCTTCACTTCTTTATTTATCGCCCTGTTTACGTTTTTTATTTGGTATTTTACCAAAGACAAACACATTACTTCAAAAGGCATTTGGTATGCCGGTATATCCGGTTTGATTGCCGCGGTAGCTTTCGTGGCATTTATTACCTCTATCCAAGGTGGTAAAGTAAGTATCGCTTCAACTCTCCGTAGTTTAAGTTTCTTGGTTACCTCAGTGATAGCGATTGTATTTTTGGCCGAAAAAGTTCCGCTCACAAAAATTTTAGGGATTATTCTCGCTGCCGTTGCCGCAATTTTACTAGCTTTTTGACAAGGATTAACCATTACTTACACATTCGCGTACAGAGTGGTCAATTTTTAAATCACGTAAAAAATAAGAGGGTCTCCGAAAAAACCGGAAACCCCCTCACCATTTTGTTGCGGCAGTGAGTGGAAGGTCTTTTTAGCCTTCACGGCCTGTCCTGACTTACGGCTTGTCCCTCTTTGATTTTTTTTCGGTACCTCCATCCTTCTTTAACGCCTTGAAAAAAACAATAAAGGGAATTTTGTAACCAAATTTTGTAACCATCTCGTTATGAGTAATATTTGTCGAGCATTAATTGTCTTAGCTGGTGCTATCGGCATTGTTGGTATTGTCTATTCCTGGCCGGTATTTTTGTTAATAATATTGACAATTTTGGCGGCGCTGTTGGCCTGGCTTTATTTACCCAAAATATTAATAATTCTGCCGGCGCTGATCCCGTTCCTGCCGGCGCTTAATCCGACGGCGGATATTGATTTGGCTTTCGGCCGGCTAATGATAGTGTTTTTGGCGATTGTGGGATGTATATACATTGTATATACAAAATGTCCCTGGTTTGATTTGTCCACGCCGACGCTTTTAATTATGTTCTTTCTGTTCTGGAGTTTTTTTTCGGGACTTTCAGCGGATGATCCGGGCAGATTTATCCGAAAATACTTGGTATTTTTAACGATATTCCCCATTTATTTTTTGGCTTTGGCTTTTCTTTGCCGAAAAGACCAATGGCATAAATTGTTTAAGTATTGGTCATGGAGCGCTTTTCTGGCTTCAATTTTGGCATTGGGGCAATTCTTAAGCCAGTTCGTAATTGGCCGGGAGGCGTTTATCAGTTATTGGGGGAAATATGTTGCCCCGCTCCTCTTCGGAGCCAATGCCGGCGAAGCGGTGGCCAGTAATCCCAGCTGGCTGGTAAATGTGGGAGGGATTGATGTTTTGCGCGCCTTCGGCGTCTTCCCAGATCCCCATATGCTGGCGTTTTTTCTGGGGATGAGTTTGCCTTTACAAATGGCGTACGTGTTGGAAAAAAATTCAGATCCCCGCTTTCGCGGGAATAGCGGCGGAGCCAAAAAAATCTTTTTATGGATTTTGCCTTTCTTATCTTTTTTGGCCCTGTTGCTCACCTTTTCCCGCGGCAGTTATGTGGGGTTTTTGGGAGCAGTGTTATGGCTTGTGTATTATCTCTGGCGGGAGAACCAATTAAAGGTCTCTCCCCGTGGAATATTCTACGTCCTATTGGGAGTGCTTGCTGTGAACTGGATTGTTTTTTCAGTGACTCCAGTGCGGGAAAGATTTCTCTCAATTTTAGACTTCAATGAAGGATCCAATAAAGGACGGTTGGAAATCTGGAGCGAGGCGGTGGAAGTAACCAAGTATAATCCAATATTGGGCGTGGGAATGGGTAATTATGCAAGTTTTGTCCGGCCGGAGTCCAAGTACCGTGAGCCGATTTATGCCCATAATACCTATCTTGATTTGGCTGGCGAAACAGGAATTCCGGGCGCGCTGGCTTGGGCGCTGGTTTTACTGTGGGCAGTAAGACCGCTATTTGGATTTTATTGTCTTGGGCGAGGCGGTTGCGCCGGGGATAATAATTCTAATATTTTGAGCCTGGCGGCGGCTTTAGGCATTTTTTGGTTTTCTCTGCATTCATTTTTTGAAACTCCTGTCTTTTCACCGCAAATTTTGCCGCTTGTGCTAGTGTTGATTGCTTACCAAGCTTTTAACCGGAAGGCGAATTTTAAAATTTAGAAATATCTTTCCAAATATCTTTATCAATATGATATCCGTAGGAGCGGTAATTGTTTAAGAGATCCCTTCTACCGAAAAGTTTTTTGAGTTTTTTTCTCAGTCCTGCGATTATCACCTCGGAAGCGTGGAGGTTTTTGTAAAACCGCCGGCCGTAGACATAGGAAGATATTTCTTCCAAACTGGTAAGGCGATGGCGGAACTTCCAGAGAATTCTTAGGACCAGTCTTTCCCGCAAAGAAAATCTAGGAGGAAATTCCGGCACGGCGTCTCCGCGGCAAGCCAGTTTTTTATGTTGGGTGATAATCTGCCAAATTACTGGCCGCCAGCCGTGTTTTTTAACAAAAAACCAGTCGTTGTTTTTAGCTAGGTCATAGGAGAAATTGCGCGGGGAAAAAATTGATTCGGAAATAACAGATGACCTATGCTTCTGGGCGATTTTTGCCAAGGCGATTTTACGGTGAGAGGGAATTTCTGCAATGTTCCACAGCCAGATAATTTTGGCCGGTTTCTTGAGAATGGGCGGGAGAGCGGGCGGAACTGTGCCGTAAAAAGAGAAAGTCCCCCGCCGCTGGCGAGGGACTTTTGGGGATGAAGGGGTGTTGTCCTTCGTAAATTTTTTTTGGAGGCAGGATGATAGGTAGGCGGAATAGTTGACGATGGAGGACGGAGGAAGAAATAAGAGGTTGCGGCAGTTAGGGGACAAAAAATGGTAGTGTGCCCTTATGAGGCGATAAAACTTCTTTTTACCGGTTAGCCAAGTCCAGATGCTTGACATTGTGAAGTTTTAGTTAAATTAAATCAATCTAATACAGCTTTATTTTTTGTCAAATAGTTTAGGCAACTTTTTGGTTCTCTTCCCAGCTGGTGCCGATCTCCTTGTCCATAAGATCGGTTTCAAACTTTAGTTTATTGAGGTATTCATTAAGAGTTTCAATGTATTTTTCAATCGTTTCTTTGATGATGGGCATCTGGTCTCTTTTAGCAGGAACCTGACTGATTTTTTCTAGTCTTTTCACCATTCCTCCAATGATGGTTGACATATTTCCGATCTTATCAAGTAGGTGATTATGGAAAGCGATTTTGTTTTTTATCCGTGGATTTTCCAGATTTTTTTGGAGGACAATCAGGTTTTTCAGTGCGTTTAATGTTTTTTCATCACCCGGAATTTTTTGCAAAGCCTGAATTCCTTCATTAATCCTCTTAGTTAAATTAGTGGTTTCCTCCTCGATTAAAAGTTTTTGTTCAGCTTCTTTTTCGTAATCCATAAGCGGTTATGAAGCGGTTATGCGTTATTTTTATCGGTAAGACCGGTTAGAATTTTTCTTACTTGGGCGGCACAACAGCGCCAGCTGAATCGCTGAATGTTTTTTTGGCTCAGTGTTTGTAGTTCTTTGTATTTTTCGGGATTGCGGATCGTACTAGCTAATTCTACCGCAAAATCTTTTTCTTGGGAAGTGGGATTAATTTCAATGAGCCCCCGGCCGCCAATTTCCGCGACTCCGCTTCCTTTAAGCACTACCGGTACGGTGCCGAGAGCTTGCGCTTCCAATACCGGGAAGCCGAATCCTTCATAAAAGCTGGGATAGAGCAAAAAATTGGCGGATTTCAACTGGCGAATTTTTTCTTTTTCTGAAACATAGCCAAGGAGGGCAATGTTTTTTTCGCCGGAGGAGATAATTTTTTTTAGCTTGTTGGGTATATTTCCCGCAATATACAGAGAAACAGCGTGTTGTTTTCTTACGGTTTTTTTTATTTTCAGAAATATTTTTAGAGCCATCTCAAGGTTTTTTCGCTCGTTTTCCCCGCCTAAAAAAAAGAATTTGACATTTTTTGCCAGAGGTAATTTTAATTTATTCTCAACAGTGTACGTTTCTTCGTCCAGCGTCCCCGGCCCGCTTAAGACGGTGGCGATTTTTTCAAGAGGAATCCCAAAAAAATAGTGCAGGTCTTTTTTGGTATGTTCGGAAACAGCAATTATCCGGGTACTTTTTTTGAGAGCGGGGAGGTAGAGAAACCGTTCAATTAAAGTTTTTTGAAAACTGCTGATTTCCGGAAAATATTCTCCTTCAAGGCCGTGGACGGTGTTTACGGTGAGGATGCTTTTTGGCAGGAAACGGGGCGCGACATAAGCGGGAGAGAAGAGAAGCGCGGGCGGATAGCGTTTTAGAAATTTTGACAGACGGTATTGAGTCCAGAAGTATTTTCCTGGCAAGGGCTTAATATGCCAGTTTTTGTTTTTTGGCAAAAGAGATATAATGCTTTGTTTATCTCCCCTTTGTTTTATTAAATCGCGGGGTGCAAGTAACGCCACCGGCGGATCGGATTTCTTCCATTCCCGCGCCAAATATTTGATGAGCTGCCAACTGTACCACTCTATTCCGGTCTTTTGCGGCTTAAACAGTGCAGTAGCATTGATGGCGATGTAGGGTTTCATTTTAATTAATTAAACTCCTTTTATACGTATCTAAATTTTCTAGCACAATTTTTATTCCCTTCACCACGCAAAATGATGGCTCGTCCGCCACATAGCAGGGGACGCCTACGGCTTTAGCCAGAAGGTTATCCAAGTTTTTCAGTTCGGCGCTGCCGCCGGTGAGGATCATCCCTCGGTCAATGATATCCGCGGCTAATTCAGGAGGAGTTTCCTGCAGCACTTTTTTGATGGCTTGGATGATCTCTC
>VGKB01000042.1 GCA_016867255.1 Candidatus Moraniibacteriota bacterium | reverse complement strand
AAAATCAAAGCTTAGGCCCGTGTTGGAAACCAAAACAATCGTAAGCGGCATTAAAAACATCAACAGGGGAGACCACGTCGGCTACGGTCTCACCTACCAGGCCAAGAAAAAAATCAAAATTGCTGTTATTCCGGCCGGTTATTTTGAAGGCACTGACCGCCGACTTTCTAATATCGGCTTTTACAAAATCAAAGGGAAGTTTTGTCCGCTGGTCGGACGGGTAAGCATGAACATCAGTTTGGTTGATGTAAGCAGCGTCAAGAGCGCTAAAGTCGGAGATGAAGTAACGTTGATCAGCGCCGATCCGCGCGACAAAAACTGCGCTTGGAATATGGCAAAAATGTGCAACACGATCCCCTATGAAATATTGGTGCATGTGCCGCAGCACCTGCGCAGAAATGTAATTTAGCTAAAAAAACGGAGGAAATTTTAAATTCAAAATTGAATATCTGATTTTAGAGATAAAACTTCAAATTTACCCCTTTCCTTTTTTAAAAAATTCCTGCACAATGGTTGATGTAATCAGCTCTCTTATTTTTTAAATGTAAGAAAAAATATGGGTAAAAAAACAAAAAAGGCCAAAGCGGCCAAAGATTCTCAAAACATCGCCAAAGTAGTCGGGACCGAAGATGATTTTAAGGACCCGGAATTGCCTGAAGTCAAACAACCAATTCCAGAAGGTAAACCTGAAATTTCAAAAGATTTAAATGAATTAAACATAAACGAAACTCCTATGCAAGGAAACTTAACGGAAAGAATCAAAGAAAATAAGGCGATTGTAATCGCGGTTGCGTTGGGCATCATTATCGGTGGAATTGTGCTTTGGAAAATCCTAAGCGGCAAAGACAACAAACTCAGCGACACCGCCTCCCAAAACACCCAAGAAGAAGGAATGAGCAAACAGTCATCTCTAAACTCCGGCAACGTCAGCCCCTTTACGGGCCTTCCCTGCGAAAATTATAATCGCAGAGCCATCGCTGTGATGGAAGCGGGAGATGTTTCCACCCGGCCGCTTTCCGGCCTTTCTGAAGCCGATTTAGTTGTTGAAATGCCGGCTATTACCGCTAGCATTACCCGTTTAATGGGAATTTACCTCTGCAACTCTCCGAAAGACATCGGCTCAGTTCGCTCTACCCGCCATGATTACATTACTCTAGCCAAAGGGTTTGACGCCATGCTGGCCCACTGGGGAGGATCGCACTTCGCGCTGGAAATGCTCCAAAACAAAAATACCGTGCCTAATCTTGACGCTATGAGCAACCCCAATGGCGCCTTTTACCGCAAAGATGGGATTCCCGCTCCCGATAACGGATTCGCCACTTACCAAGGGCTCTGGGCCGCCGCGGAAAAACTGGGTTATCGCCTAACTAATAACTTTGAGGGTTATCCACATCAAGATGAAGCTCTCGAAGCGGAAAGAGCCAAAGGAGGGAACCTGCGCATTGGCTTTGCCGGACCTTACGGAGTAAATTACACTTATGATCCCAAGACCAACAGTTACCTGCGAACTTGGGGAGACAAAGAAGACATTGACAAAAACAATGGCCAGCGCCTCGCTCCCAAAAATGTGGTTGTAATGTTTGCCGCTTCCCGCCAGATTGAGGGACAATACAACGATGTAGACGTTGAAGGAGAAGGAGAGCTGCATGTTTTTATGAACGGCCAAGAAGTGGTGGGTAAATGGGTAAAAGAAAAAAATAGCTGCGTAATCGGCAACGAATTGGTGTGTATGACTGACAGCAAATTGAAATTTTTGGACGAAAACGGCACGGAAATCAAGCTGGTTCCCGGTCAGATCTGGCTGGAGGTGCTAGAACCCGGCCAGACACTGAAGTGGACGCCAATACGGTAGCAAAGTACAGAGTTTCAAAGTACAGAGTAAAAATAAGACTTAAATCACAAAGGGCAAAAATAAATTTGTAGCTTTGTTCTTTTATTTATTCTTTGCGCTTTTGTATTTTTGTGCTTTACCATAATAACCGCCTTAAATTTTAGTAAATAACATTAAAATGAAAATAATCTGCACTCGAGATAATCTACGCCGGGGGATAACCCACTGTGAACGTTCAGCCGGAAAAAATCCCAGCTTGCCTATTTTGGGAAATATAATGTTGGAAGCGGAAAAGGGTCTCCTGAAAATCTCAGCCACCAATTTGGAAACGGGGGTAATAAGCTACGTCCGGGCCAAAGTGGAGAAGGAAGGCAAGACTACCGTGCCCGCGGGGCTTCTGGCCGGCCTAGTCCACAACCTTAAAGACGATCAGCTTTCCATTGAAGAAGACGGTCAAATGTTAAAAATCGGAAGCGTTAATTTTGAATCCAAAATCCGAACTATTCCCGCCGAAGAATTTCCCCTCATACCCAAAGTTGAAAAAGGCGAAACTATCAAAATCCCCGGAAGATATTTTGGCGAAGCAATCAGGAGAGTCTCTCCGGCTCTCGCCACTCTGGAAACAAAACTGGAACTGACCGGCATCTGCCTAACAATACGTAAAGATGAGTTAAAGATCGCCGCCACGGATGGCTACCGCTTAGCGGAAAAAATCATCAAAACGGCAAATAAGGGGATTGCTGAAGAAACCATCATTATCGTCCCCGGCCGCGGCATGGGAGAAATTGAAAAAATATTTGGAGAAGAGGGAAGAGAAGTAACCCTAACATCTTCTGAAAATCAAATCGCTTTCCAAAACGAAGACGTATATTTCGTAAGCCGCTTAATTGAAGGGCAATATCCCGACTACAAACAAATAATACCGAGTGAATTCAAGGCCAAGGCAAAATTTGATAAGGAGGAAATGTTAAGTTCTTTGCGTTTAGCGGGAATTTTCTCAGTAGCGCAAACTAAAGACGTAAAAATCAAACTGGAAGACGACAAGATTTCCCTACACGCCACAAGCGGAGAGTTGGGGGAACATCACGCGAGCATCCCGGCCGACGTGGAAGGGGAAAAGCTGGAAGTAACCTTTAATTATCAGTTTCTTCAAGATGGTCTCAATTGCATCGGAGAAGACGAAATCTTATTTTCCTTAAACGGTAGTGAAGGGCCGTCGCTTATGCGGGGAATAGACAAAAAAACCAAAGGAGAAGTATCGGATTTCTTCTATATCGTAATGCCGATCAGACAGTAGTTCTAAGCACTAAATTTTAAATTTAGAATTTATCTTGAACAGCTGGTAGCAAAATAAAAATGAGCATTCTCGATTTAATATTTAAAACTAAAAAACCTGGAGCCAATTATGCTTTGTCTCTTGACATTGGCACTGAGGTAGTGAAAGCCCTTATCTTTCAAATAGATCCTGAGGAATATAAAGGCGTGATTGTTGGCGTCGGCAAGGAACAGCAAAAATCCGGCCATATGACTTCCGGAGCAGTAGCGGACATTGCCGGCGTGATTAACACTTGCAACCGGGCAATCAGCGAGGCCTCGGCCGGATTAGGATTTGTTCCGGAACAATGCATTGTGGGAATCGCGGGAGAGCTGGTCAAGGGAACCACGGTTACAGTGCGCTACGAACGACTGCGCCCTCAGCTCAAGATTGATATGCCGGAGCTCAAAAATATTATCCAAAAAGTCCAATGGAAGGCATTTGACCGCGTGCGCCAGCAGCTGGCTTGGGAGACGGGACATTCAGAAATTGATATCAAGCTTATCAACGCCGCGATAGTGGATGTTAAAATTGACGGTTATCGCGTGACTAATCCTTTGGGATTTCAGGGCAAAGAAGTCTCTATTTCCGTGTTTAATTCCTACGCTCCAATGATTCATTTGGGAGCTTTGCAAAGCATAATCAATGAACTGGGGCTGGACCTTCTTTCTATTGCCGCCGAACCCTACGCCGTTGCCAGATCGCTCGGCACCGATAACGCAGTGGAATTTTCCGCGATTTTTATTGATGTTGGCGGCGGCACCACTGATATCGCAATCGTAAGAAACGGAGGGATTGAGGGAACCAAAATGTTCGCTTTGGGCGGGAGGGCATTTACTAAACGGCTCGCCTCGGAACTGGGAATTAGTTTTGAAGAGGCGGAAAAACTAAAACTGAAATATTCCGACCGGGATCTGGGTCCGCATCTTATGCAGAAACTGCAGGGTATTCTGGAAGAGGATTGCAAGGTTTGGCTTTCGGGCGTGGAACTGGCGCTGGGAGAATTCGTTGGAAATGACCTTCTGCCGCACCGTTTTCTTCTTTGCGGTGGCGGCGCCCACCTGCCGGAAATCAAGAAAGTGCTTATGAAAAACCATTGGCCGGAGGACCTGCCCTTCGGCAAACCGGTAAAAGTGGATTTCATCTACCCCAAGGATGTGATCAATATGGTGGACAAAACGGAAAAATTAACTGATTTTCAGGATATCACCCCAATGGGGCTCGCCAACCTCGCCCTTGATCTCGTTGGCGAAGAACGCGTCCTCGGCAGCATCCTCCGCCGCGTAGTGCGCATGATGCAGAACTAACGTAACTGGTTTACGACTATTGTCATTCCGAGCGAGGACGCCTGCCGGCAGGTAGAAAGAATTGGTAACGTACACAGTACGTTACCTAAAATAATATCCCCAAAACAAAAAGCCCTCTCGAATTCTCCTTTTTCAAAGAGAAATCCGAGAAGGCATATTCCCTCTCATATGGCTTGTGGCAAGTTAAACTTCCGCAGCGGATGCTCTTGATCTCTTTTCCCGCCAATTCCTCACCACCCTCAACCCTTCTGCCAAGAGCAGGGAAACGAAACAGGCCAACCCCATAATGATTAGGTAGCTCAGGACCCAGCCAACGAACCCGCCAGCAAACTCGCCAGCAAACCCGCCAGCGAACCCGCCAGCGAACATGCCAACGTACGAGCCAGCCAAGCCGCCAGCGAACCCGCCAACGTACAAGCCAGCGAACCCGCCGCCAGCGAACCCGCCAGCGAACCCGCCAGCGAACACGCCAACGAACAAGCCAGCGAACCAGCCAGCGAACGTGCTAGCAAACCCGCCAGCGAACCAGCCAGCCAAGCTGCCAGTGAGCGAGCCAGCCAAAACCGAAACGCCAAAAGACGCGTAGAAGACAATTAAGCTCCCGAACCCGAACCCGCCCAACCGATTAACAAGACTGACCGCTAATATTCCTACCGCCGGGACAATAACCCAGAAAAACGTAGTAAGCCAATCGTTTTCGTTTTTCCCCGGACGGGTTACGGGTTTTTTGATCAATTGGCCTTCTGCTCCCCGCTCAATTGTTTCTCCTTTCTTTACCGTCATGGTCTGGACCGGCAGAGGAAAGACCCTCACGACCATCTTTTCCTCTCCCGCCTCCAAAAAAATTTCCTTGGCTTCCCCCCTGAGGAACGCCACCCCTTCGGCGCTGGCCGGTATTTCTTTTGGCGCCGGGTGATGCTCCGCTTCCCGATACACCACTAGGTTCCCGCCTTCTCTTTGGATGATCTCTTTGGCATAAGCGAAACTGCCCGCCGCGAAGATCAAAAAAACCGCCGCCATAAAAACGATTTTCGTCGCTTTCATTGTCTCGCTCTCCTTTCCATTTATGTTTTCTTCGATTAAAGTCTTGGTCGTTACAGTGGTTTAGCGCATGTTTAGCGCATAGGCACGTTACGCATAGGCACGTTAAAGGACTTGCTCCATCCGAGGAACATTAAAGAATACCATTTATATTCCGCTTGTCAATAACTTTTTTGTACAAAGTTTTCTGCAAAACCTTGTCGGTTTTTTGCTCGAATGTGAAAAAATCGGACAAGGTTATTTTAATTCAAAAAATCTCTTACCCTATCCCCGGCTTCGCTAAAGCTATTTACCCACTTTATCCTCTTGTCCTTCCCAAACCAAACCATTTGGCGTTTGGCAAAGTGGTAGACGTTTTTGATCAAAAGGTCGGCGAGCTCTTTTTTCTTGATTCTGCCACGCAAATACAAAGACACTATCCTGGTTTCCAGCCCCAGTCTTTCAAGGTCAGCGTGGCTGGCCTTTTTCTTTTTTAGAACTTCGGCTACCTCTTCAACCATTCCCTCTTTGAGTTGGGCCAGCGTCCTTTTTCTTACCCTGGCTTTTAATTCTTCGTTAGAAAATCTTATTCCTAGAAACAAAAAATCATATCTCGGTCGGGAAACCGGTTTGGAATTCTCAAAATCCTTACCCGAAAGGGTGCAAACTTCAACCGCCCTGATGAGCCTCCTTGGGTTATCAATATCCACGGTTTTGTAAGCTTTGGGATCAATTTCCGATAATATTTTTCGCAGTTCCGCCAAAGATTTTTTATTTAATTTCTTTCGTAAAACCAGATCTTTGTCTATTTTAGGAAACTGCCAACCTTCGGTGATCGCATAAACATAAAAAGGGCTGCCGCCAACAATAACGGGCAGCTTACTTTTTTTGATAATTTTATCTATCGCGGCAAAAGCTTTTTTTTGAAAATCCGCTACGGTAATTTCCTTGTTTGGCTCAATAATATCAATTAAGTAATGAGGAGTGCCACCATATTCTTTCAGGTCTTTCCCTGTGGATATGTCCAGATGTTTGTAAACTTGCCGCGAATCGGCTGAAACAATTTCACCATTAAATTTTTGGGCTAACGCGATACCGAGTTTCGTTTTTCCCGCGGCAGTTGGGCCAACGATGGCAATCGCTTTTTTTATGTTATGTATCATAAAACGCCTTAATCACTTCCTGCCTCTA
>VGKB01000041.1 GCA_016867255.1 Candidatus Moraniibacteriota bacterium | reverse complement strand
ACGGGAACTCGCACGGTTTCCAATAAATAATCCTGCTGGGTGGTTAGATTGCGGGAAATCGCATAGGTGGTTACCCCCGTAGCCATATCAATGCCGGCACAGACGCCTCCCAGATGTAAATTAGCCCTTCCCTGCGATTGCTCCGTGGGCAGCCGCAGCATAGCCATTACCGGAATTCCATTAAACACAATGATCCGGACGTCAGGAATTCCCCTGTAGCAATATGGCTTGAATGCTCGGCTTAACTTTATCCTTTCCTCAAAAAAAGCTTTGTCCGGTTGTCCCGCCAGGGAAAAACTGCCTTCAAAAATGTTGTGGATGTGCATCTTAAGCTCATCCACCGTAACTTCCCTCCTGTCCGCCCTTACCCAATTTCTTGATTTTTTGTTGCGGCCGAAAACAATTACAATGCCCTCACCGCCCAGTCCGCGGTTAGGCTTCAACACAAAACTGTTGGGCAGTGATTCCCAATTAAAATTCTCCAACTCCTTAAAATTCCTTATTTTGCCTAACAGTTCGGAAACTGGCAAGCCGGCTTTTCTCAACACTTTCTTACAAAGCAGCTTATTGTCCGCAATTTTAACAACTTCTTTGGAATTATAGGGCTTTATGTAGAGAAGATTTCGGGCATTCATGCCCAACACCTGGCTACTTTTTTCTAGGTAGTTCCACATGGCTGATTACGTCACGAAAACGATAATATTCACTAAAGCGCAGTCCGGTCCATTTTCCCAAGCCAATATTGAGCAACACTATCAACACCACCACAAAAGGATAATTCAGGACCAGGACCTGGAAGGCCGGCCATTTCACAATAAAATAGCAAATTACGGCCAGCAAGATGGTTTCCAAAGCCAGGAAAAAAGCAGTGCGGAAACCTTTTTCCACCTGCACTAAAACGAATTTTTCCACAATGGTAATGATGATAAGCAAAGGAAAAATAGAGACGCTGGCCAAGCCAGTTCGCTGAAAGCTGCCTCCGGCGGCTAATAATGCCAAAACGGAAACGGCTACCACGGAAAGCATTATGGCGGTGCGGGACATGTACAACAGCTGGAAATTGCGCAATAAAAATCGCATTCCCAGCGCCACCGCCAAAACCACCACAAAAACCACTAATCCGTATTTGAGCGAGGTGGCCAGCAGCGCCACCGCGATAATAGACGGGGTATAAATACCGAAAGCCTTTACCCCTACGATTTGTCTCGCCGCAGCAATAATTGTCAGGATCACGGGATACATAAGAATGTAAACGACGGTTTCTCGGGGCACTCCTTGGTCAAGGGCAAATTGGACGAGGTCAAAGTTAAACATAGGTTTGCGCTAAAAAATAAATTATTATTGAGATTTATTTTAGCTTACATTTATATTTTCCAATAGTGAACTATTTTTATAGAAATTTGACAAGATTTTTCCGTGGATTAAAATTAAATTAAAGTGGTTAAAAGTGGGGAAATGTGGATAACTGACTAAAACCGCTCCGTTGAAAGCAAAATAACCTGCTTTGATTAATATTAATTAAATAACCAAGAACAGAAAGCTTTGAAAAATATTCCTATCTTTAGCGGAGAATACCATCATCTGTTGGATTTCAAAAGAAGACTGGCGATTCCGGTCAAGTTTAGGAGTACCTTTCACGGCAAGGCGGTGGTTACTAAAGGAATGGATGGTTGTCTTTTTCTTTATCCCGCGCCCGTCTGGGAAAAGCTGGCGGAAAAACTGGGTCAACTGCCGCTCGGGGAGAAGAAAACCCGCCAATTTGTCAGAATAATTTTGGCGGGGGCGGTGGAGACGGAAGTTGACCGGCAGGGCAGAATTCTCATTCCCGGTTATCTTTGCGACTTCGCCTCGCTCAAGAAAAAGGTTATTGTTTCCGGATTGTATGACCGTCTGGAAATATGGGACCAGAGAGAATGGGAAAAAACTAAACAGAAAGCTGAAAAAGACAAAGAGAAAGTAGCGGAAGAATTGGGTCGGATGGGAATTTATTAAACAAGGCTATTTAATTTCATTTTCAGATAAGTCAAAAATCAGAATTTAAAAGTTAAATTATCTTTGTTTTTAATTTTAACTTTGGCTTTTGATTTTTGGCTTTTGACTTCGTTTCCATGCACATTCCGGTATTACCAGAAAAATCCCTTGAGCTATGGACATCTTCGGACAAAGACAAGCGGATTAAACCGGGAATCTACATTGACGCGACATTCGGAGGAGGAGGACACAGCAACTATCTGCTCAATAAATTCCCCCGGAATAAAGAAATAGTGGTTGTCGGTATAGAATGGGATAAAGAACAATACCAAAAATTAAACGTCCAATACCAAAAATTAATCAAAGAGAAGAAGTTGTTTTTATTCTATGACAATTACGCCAATTTAAATAAAATTGTAAGTTCTTTCCAAAACAAAAAACAATTACCAATAAGAGGCGTGCTGTTTGACTTTGGTTTCAGCACCGATCAACTTGAAATGACGCGGGGCTTTAGTTTTAAAGAACCAAAAGCCCTCCTTGACATGCGGTTTAATCGGGAAAATAACGGCTTAACGGCCGGAAAAATCCTGAACACTTGGCCAGAAGAGTGGTTGATCACAATTTTCAAGGAGTACGGAGAAGAGCGGTACGCCCGCCGCGCCGCGGAAGCGATATTAAATTCAAGAAAAAATGGAAAACAGCTTAACACAGTAGGCGAGCTGCTAACCATACTGGAAAGAATTCTCATTTCCCCTTACCGACGTCAAAAAATCCATTACGCCACCCGAATTTTCCAAGCGCTCCGCATGGCAGTAAACAACGAGAAAGAAAATATTTTCCAAGGGCTAGCTTCCGCCCGTGACATATTGGCAGAAGAGGGTCGCTTAGTGGCAATCAGCTTCCACTCCGGAGAAGACAGGATAGTAAAAAATTTTTTTCGTCGGGAGAGCCGCGACTGCCTTTGCCCGCCAGAAATTCCCGTTTGCCGTTGCGGCCATCAAAAAACCCTTAATATCCTCACCAAAAAACCAATCCGACCGAGTGTGGCGGAAATTACGATCAATCCTAATTCTCGCAACGCCCGGCTTCGGGCAGCGGAGAAAATTCAAAATTAAAAGTGAAGCCACTCCATTATTTTCAACTTTTCATTTTTCATTTTCAATTTCTTTATCGTGTCTTCAATTACTTTCTACAAACAATCCCCCGAAATAACCCGAAGAAAAAGGCGTCGCCACTACCGATTACCGCCGCTTAGGGTTGGTCCCGCCACCATGGGAATAATAACCTTGTTTATAATACTGCTTATGAGTTTGCTTTATCTGATCCAAGCCAACTCCACCGCCACCAAGGGTTACGAGATTGAGAAAGAACAGGAGAGGATTAAAAAACTTGAGTCTCAAGCGGAAAAGTTAGAACTGGAAATGGCCAAACTCCGTTCCACCAAAGAATTGGACGAAATTCCTCAAAAACTTAATCTTATCCCCCTGCCCGCGGACGAGCTCAGCGTCATTCAGGTTATTGACAAAGCGGCGGCTCTGGCTGACGCCAAGGAAGACAAAGAGGAACGCAATCCAAAAAGATAACCTCTGCCGTAAACCGTATGGATCAACCGCCCGTTCGCCGGGCTGTTCCTGTCTATTTTACGTCTTAAGTTCAAGATGTGCACTTCCAGAGTATTGGTAAATAAGTCTCGATCGGCTCCCCAAACACCCTCCATAATTTGAGTGCGGGAAATTATCCTGCCCTGATGACGCAAAAAGTAATACAACAGATCAAACTCCTTCTTGCGTAAAGCAATCTCCTCTCCGTTGCGAAAAACCTTAAAAGTATTCCGATCAATGATTAAATCGCCAGAACAATAAATTCCCGTCTTTTCCTCTTGGCTCTTCTCCCGACGCGCCAGTAACTTAACTTTTAACACCAACTCCCGTAAGGAACAGGGGAAATTAATTATTTCATCCACTCCTTTTTCCAACAAGAAAATTTTTCGTTCCAGAGAAATAAAATTCACTAAAAGTAAAATATTTATCGGAGCGGCGGAAGAATCAAAAATTTTTTCCAGTTCAAGATAAATATCTTTGCCTCCCGCGTGAGAAGCCAAAATCAGCAGATCGTAACAGTTTGTCTTGACCATCCAAACTCCCTTTTCAACACTATTTGTCCTGTCAATCACAAAACCTTCCGCTTGAAGTCCCAAAAAGACGGAAGATTTTACCATTCCCTGAGGGTCAAGAACCAGAAGACGCATTTCTTCCTTTAGTGAATTAAATAAATTATTAGTTCCTACCGAAAAAATACTTTATTGGCAAGGGGGAAATATTAAATAAAGCTCAGGGAAAAACGCACGAAGCGGAAAAAATCAGAAGAGAAGCAAAGAAAAACAATTAAAAAGTGGCGAAAAAATAATCCCACCATTTTCTTTGATTGCTGCGAGTATCTTTTTTGGGCGCCGGCTGATTAGAAAATTCCTCCTCCGGTTTCTCCTCTCCCACCCGGCTGCCTTTTACCAATAAAACTTTTTCCCCTTCTTTTTGAACGCTTAATTTCTCTTTGGCTTCCTTCTCCTGAAAATCCTCGGTTTTAAAATATTCGATTAGCCCTTTTAGTTGTTGGTTATCCCTTTCTTTCTTTTCCGCCTGGACGCGCAACTCTTCAATTTCCTTTTGGATTTGATAACGCCGATAAGTCTCCTTAGTTAAAGCTAACGAGATTAATACAATCGCTCCCAAGCCAACGGTAATGAGTATTAAACGAATAGCTAGATTCATATTTTTTTTATTGTCTCATCAATTTTGTCCTTGAGTTCCGGAAGGCCGCCCAAGTTTTCAATTTTATAGTCAGCCTTGCGACCAAAGCAGCGAATATACCGTTCATTTTCTCCGGCGTTAAGCTTAAGAAACTCTCTAAAAGAGACTTCGTCGTCTTTCTTCTCACCTCGCTTCAAAACGCGCTGCCATCGCAATCTCGCCGGGGCAGTAACATAAATTATTTTATTTCTCCTCTGCTTCCTAATAAAATCATAATCGGACGGCAGGCGAATCCCGTTAATTACTATTATGGGCTTCCGGGCTAGCTCCCGCATCGTTTTTTTCATCGCCTTGGTAAGAACATCCGAGCCAAACTTTCTTTTAAGAATATTCATAAACCAAGCCAGGTTGGCTCGCGATATCGGAATGTCTAAAATCTTAAGCGCGTTAACCAGCATATAAGAAAAGCGAAATTCCTCGGCTTGGTATTTCTTTTTTATGTAGGACGCCACCGTGTCCTTTCCGCTTCCCGCCTCACCCACTAACCCAATTATTAGAGGAGGTTTTACGTCTTTTTTCATTCAAAAAATAAGTTGAAAAAGAAAACACCCTTATAATAAGGGATATTTATAAAACAAGAAAAAAACCGCCCTAAAAGGCATAAACCTCAGTTTTTTAATCCGAAATTTTCGCTTTTCGGAATCTTGCCCCTCGGTGAACAGTAAACTTTTTCTTAAGCGAAAGAGCCCCCCGGCGGCGCAAAGTAAGCAATTTGCTCTTTTGCCGGATTATTTGCCTTTTGACTTCATCTGCCACCGCGTCTATTCCCTCAAAAAGCGTATGTTTCTTGGCGGAAGCGATAATTCTGCCCAGCGAGCACTCCAGCTGAATTTCCGTCCGGTAGTGCTTTTTTCGCACTAAAAATTCCATTTCAAAAGCCACTTTTGGAGGGAATGTTGAACGGTTAAAATATTTATCCCAAACCGAAACTTTCTCCTCTAGATAACTTTTGGCCTGCTCTTTTTCTTTTTTTGATATTAAGGAATGGAAGTAGTAATTAATTTGCATAGATTAAGATGACGGAACAAGATAAATTAAAAAAGGTAAGCAAGCTCCATTATCCCCTCCTGATCAACTTAAGCACTTCCCGCGCAATCATTTTTTCTTCGTTGGAAATGATGGCCATAACCGGAACTCCCTTTAGGATAGTCCTTTTTAGCGGCTTTACCACCTGATTGCGCGTCAGTGAATCACCGGAGCCAACCGCTCCGGTGAACAATACCGCATCGCAACCTCCCAGCGCCGCCAAATAAGCGCCGATATACTTTCTAATCCGATAAACGTATATGTCAAAAGCCCTGCCCGCCCTGTACCGCGCTGGCGCAGAACTTACTAGAGCGTTTTCTCGCCTTACCCGCTGAACAAGCGTTCGCATGTTTTTAATATTTGCCAACCCTTTAATACCGCTTTCGTTTACCAAAATATTCTCCAGCTTTCCGGGGGTGAATCCTTGCCGCAGAAGATAGAAAATAATTCCCGGATCAATGTCTCCCGAGCGGGTGCTCATCACCAAGCCCTCAAGCGGAGTAAACCCCATACTGGTGTCCACCGCTTTTCCGTTTTTAATCGCCGCTATACTGGCCCCTCCCCCTAAATGGATGGTTATTGCCTTTAATTTGCGCGCTGGCTTTTTTAGCCGTCTGGCCGCTTCCAATAAAGCATAGCTATGCGATATTCCGTGAAAGCCGCAGCGGTATAGCTGATATCTTTTGGCAAGTGATTCGGGGATAGCGTAGGTCTTGGCATATTCCGGCAGACAGCTGAAAAAAGCCGTGTCAAAAACCGCCGCTTGGACAATTTTTTGTCCCCAACGCGCCGCTTCTTGAATGCCCAAGAGGTTAAACGGATTATGCAACGGCGCCAATTGGGAACACTGCCTTATGACATTAATTTCCTTCGCGCTAATCAGCCGACCACTTTTGATTGG
>VGKB01000040.1 GCA_016867255.1 Candidatus Moraniibacteriota bacterium | reverse complement strand
TGGATCGCTGGGCTATGGCCAAGTACCGCATTACTGACATTCGCACTCTTCTTGGGGGTAATCTGTGCTATAAATATTACGAAAATGAAAATACTTTACTCTGACCTAAAAAAACTTGTTCCCGGATTGCGCGCAAGACCAAAAGAAATCAGCCAATTTCTCACTATGGCTGGTTTTATGCTGGACGGATTCTCAAAAATCAAATATCTGGGTAGACCGGACACGCTTATGAGTTTTGAAGTGCGTCACAATCGCGGCGACTGCCTTTCCGTCATTAGTCTGGCGCGGGAAGTTGCCGCCAAATGGGGATTAAAATTGAGATATCCCACGGTAAAAAAAATTAACGCGGAAAAATCTAACAGTATTAGAGTGGCCGACGGCCGCTTCGTAAAAAGAGTGATGGCGTATGAAATTTCCGGAATAAGGAACGGAAAGTCTCCCCGGTGGCTGATTGATTATCTGGCTCTACACGGCATTAACGGCAAAAACATACTGGTGGATCTTTCCAATTACGTGATGCTCCTTACCGGCTATCCATCCCACCTTCTAGATCGGGAGAAGATCCAAGGAAAACTTTACTGGGATATGAACGCTAAATTCAGCAATATTAAAACGCTGGACGGAACCTCAATCCGTTTAAACAAGGACAAGGAAATTATCCTGCGGGACGACAAAGGCATTCTGGCGCTCGCTGGAATTGTAGGCGGGAAGAGAGCGGAGCTGTCGCTTAAAACAACTTCCATCATTGCCGAAGCCGCTGTCTATGACTCCGGGGTCGTAAGGCAAAACGCCGCTGGGCTCAAAGTTATAACGGAAGCGGGAACGCGCCTCAGTAAATACCTTGATCCTAACGGCCTCCCCAGCGCTATGGAATTCCTGCTTACTTTGATTATCCGATATTGCGGTAACTCCCGGACAGACATCAAAGAGTTCCGTTTCTATCCCCAAAAGCACGTTGCTCCCAAGATTAAATTTAATCCCGCGACAGTCAAAGACTACGCCGGAATTAAAATTTCTCCGGGAGTTTCCCGGAAAATTCTTCTGGATCTTGGGTTTCAGGTAAAAAAAGCCGGAAAAATCTTCCTGGTGACGCCTCCAATCGGCCGGATTGATGTTTCCATTCCGGAAGATTTAATAGAGGAAATCACCCGCCTTTATGGCTTTGAAAAAATCCCGGTAAATGAGATTCCCGAACAAGTCGTTACCAAAAACATCACTCCTAAAGTAATAGATCTGGCCGAAAAAACAAGAGATGTCCTATCAATCCTCGGGCTGGATGAAATTTTAACCTCCCCGCTAATTCGCCAGGGAGGCAATACCGCGAGCAACTATCGCGACTGGCAGACGGTCTCAACCCAAAACGCCGTTAATAAAGAATTTCCCGATCTGCGCCAGGGAACCGCTTGGGGGCTACTGGCGCAACTGGACGAATACGAAAAGAAAAATATTGCCGCCGGAAACCTGTTTGAGATAGGCAAAGTCTTCGGCCGAAGAAAGGGAGAATATTGGGAAAATGAAGCGCTGGGAATCCTCTGCTCAGACGCAAAAGTCAGAAAAACCCGCAACATTATTGAAAATTTGCTCGGTTTCCTTGGGATAAAAGACGTTGATTACCAAAACGCCTCAAAAAAGCCGTCCACCGCAAACCCCTACGCCTGCTGGGACATATTCATAGGCGAAAAAAAGGTTGGCATCATTTACAAACTCAAAGCGGAAGAATCAAAAAAACCAAGGCGCTTTGCCGAGCTGGATCTTTCCCTAATCGCCGAACTGCTTGGAAAATATCGCCAAAAACCGGCTATTGAACTAATGCACAAATTAATCACGCTGGACGCCAACGTAACACTTCCCAAAAAAGAAAGCGTCCGCGCCTGGCTTAAAGAAACGAGACGGAAAATTGGTCCCGGCCGCCTTTTCAACCTTGAGATTACCGATGCCTTCCCCGCAAAAAATGAAGTCAAGTACACCGTCAGGGCCACCTATATGAAACTTCGCGATCCCGAAGCGAAGAAACTGCACCGCGCAATATTTAACCTATAAATTTAATGAAAATAGCCGTTACTTGGGGTGTTGGAACCGGCAGCACCAGACTTAGCTCGTTTGACAAAGCGCTCTGGGATGCCGGAATTGCCAACCTAAACCTAATTTGTTTAAGCTCCGTTATCCCGCCGGGCAGTATCATTGAAGTCAAGAAAGCAAAATTAAATAACGCCGGAAAAAATTACGGGAGAAAAGTCTACGTTGTTCTAGCCAGCGCCTCCACTAAAATCCTTGGTGAGCACGCATTTGCTGGAATTGGCTGGCGTATGACTAAAAAAGACAAGAAAGGCCTTTTCGTGGAGCATCACGGAAACAGCGGAGGGGAAGTCCGCAAAAAAATCAATAGCACTCTCACCGATATGGTAAGATACCGAGAAGAAAAATACGGGAAAGTAAAGTATAAAATTACCGGAATTGAATGTAAAGGAGATCCTGTCACCGCCCTAGTCTGCGCTGTTTACAAGATTGAAGAATGGTAGACAAGTTTGTCAAGTTCATGAAGTTTTTAAAGTTCATAAAGAAAAGCTAACAACATAGGTACTTAACTTCACCTTTTACAAACTTTATAAACTTTTAGCTTTATAAACCAGCAAATGCCTGAACTTCCCGAAGTTGAGACTACTATTAGGTTTTTGCGCCCTAGAATTGTAGGTCGAATGATAAAGGAAATCTGGGCTGATTGGCCAAAAATAATTGGCAATATTTCTTTTACTGAGTTAAATAAAAAATTAACGGGGAAAAAGTTCACTGCTATCGCCCGCCGGGGCAAAAATATTCTATTAGAAATTAATGAAGAACTTACTCTTTGGATTCACCTGAAAATGACCGGCCATTTACTTATTCGGCCGGCAAAAATCCCTAAAAACAGCCCGCTTTTGGAAAAAGTCAACCAATACATTCACTTTAAATTTCTACTTGATAAAAACGAAGAGCTATCCTTTTCCGACCTGCGCAAATTCGGCCGGGTGCGCTATCTGCCGGGACCAATAACTAATAACTTGATAGCTAAAAACTTTAAAGATCTAGGTATTGAGCCCTTAGCGAAAGAATTTACTTTGCCTATTTTAAAGCAACTAATCAGCAAAAATAAGCAAAAACCACTAAAAATATTTTTGATGGATCAGAGTATAATAGCCGGTATTGGCAACATTTACGCCAGCGAGATAGCTTTTGGGGCTAGATTAAATCCTAAAAGAAAAACGGGGGATTTCACCCAAGCGGAGATTGCCAAATTATACAAATCTATTAAAAAAATTCTTATAAAAGCGGTGGATGCTCGCGGCACCAGCGTTAGCGATTTTCGCGATCCGGAAGGATTGCCGGGAAAATACGGCAATATTCGTAAAGTCTACCAGCGCAAAAACCAGCCGTGTCCCAACGAATGCGGCGGGATGATAGATTCTTTCAAGCAGGGGCAAAGGACCACTTTCTGGTGCCCAAAGTGTCAAAAATAATAAGCTGTTTGCTATTAGATGGTTACAAAACTATGGCGCATAAAACCTTTCTTCAACATGCTATCAAGGCGTTAATTGTATTTGCGGTTGTCTTCAGCGTCTTTTCCGCCTTAGAATTCAATTCGGAAAACCCTTATTTTTCCGGCTATGACAGTTTTTACCATATCGGAATGGCCGAATATATTTTAGAAAATGGCCTTCCTCACAAATTTCCTTACTTATATTATACGACACTAAATGAACAATTTACCGATAACCACCTACTTTTTCATCTAATGCTTGTCCCGTTTATTTTGTTATTCGGCAATGTAGCTGGACCCAAGATATTCATCGCGTTCTCGTTCGCTTTGGTTTTCGCCTTGCTGTACATCTTTTTGAGTAAATTAAAGTTTGCCTGGGCGCTTCCCTTTACTACCCTCGCCTTCTTTTTGGAGCCATCCGATTTTTATTTTCGCCAGGCGTTCATCCGCAACCCCGCGCCTTCCCTTTTATTTCTACTTTTAGCCCTGTATTTTCTTCACCGAAAGCGCCTTTGGCCGCTTACAATATTAGCTTTTCTCTACGGCTGGCTTTACACCGGCGGCGGTTTTCTGTTTTTGCTGGCGCTTCTTGCGATTTATTCAGTCGTTTCTTGGGCAATGAAAACTAAATTAAACGTAAAGCTTGTCCTGTATCCGGCAATCGCTACGATTCTATCACTGGTAATCAATCCCTACTTCCCCGAAAATATTAAATCAATATTTCTGCAAGTCTGGCAGACGGGGCTTCAGGCCAAGGAATACTCCGGCGGCGAATGGTATCCTTACGACACTTGGTTCTGGCTCTCCATTTCTTACATCCCGCTTTTAATTTGGTTTGGCGCCGTAATTATCGCACTCCGGAAAAAGCTTAAAATTTCCCGAATTGGCTGGGTGGTTTTCTTTTTCAGCATTTTTCTTTTGGTAATGCAGTGGAAATCCAAACGTTTCGTGGAGTACTGGCCGTTTTTTGCAGTCTTGTCCGGTATTCTCTTAACTGGAAAGCAAATAGAGGCGTGGGGCAAAGAATTACGTCAGGGTTTGTCATCCTCCGGCTTGACCGGAGGATCCAGAAAGAATTTAAAAAATATTGGAATTTTATTATTAATTACTATTTTACTAGTGACCAGTTATTTCTACGCCAAAAATGAATGGTCCCGCGCCTGGCGCGATACTGCCTCCAACGCCGACTTTAATGTGGCGGCCGCCAAAGAAGCCCACGACTACCTTAAAAACATGAGCCGGCCCGGAGACATCGTTTTTACGGACGATTGGGACGTATTCCCCCTTTATTTCTACCTGAACCGGAAAAATTATTACATTGTCGGGCTGGATCCGGAGTTTATGAACCAATATGACCCAAAACTCTATTTGAGGTACGCCGCGATTTCCTCCGGAGAGGATGCGATAAATCTTGAGCGCATTAAAACTGACTTCCGGGCTAAGTGGGTTATCGTTGCTTCCGACCACCCGGATTTTCGCACTAACCTTGAGGCCGAACCAAATTTATTCAAAAAAGTTTTTTCCAATAAAGAATACACTGTTTTCAAAGTCTTGTAATATTTTCTTTCTCTCCTGTTGCCATCCTCGGGGATCCAGGTGAATTCTTGATTTTTGTTTACTTAATTGTTAGTTTAGTAGATATGGAAGCGTGCCGGAGTGGTTGAACGGGCCAGTCTTGCCACCGCCTCCGGCGGGGTCCCGCCAAAGGCGGGAAAAACTGGAGTGTTCGAAATAATGAATCCAATGTACAAAACTTATATTCTCAAAAGTGAAAAAGTAGACAGATACTATATTGGGCATGCTAAGGATTTAGAAGCCAGAATGAAGAGGCATAATACTTGTAAGGCGAGATCTACGAAAGCGTATGCTCCTTGGAAAGTTGTATACTGCGAAGAATATTTAACAAAAAATGAAGCTTATCGAAGAGAAAAGCAGATAAAGTCTTATAAAAAAGGAGAAGCTTTTAATAAATTGATTACGGAGAGGTGACAGAGTGGCCGAATGTGGCAGTCTTGAAAACTGCTGCCGCCGAAAGGCGGCCGTGGGTTCGACTCCCACCCTCTCCGCCAATTATACGGGGTACACATCATTCTTGCCACCGCCTCCGGCGGGGTCCCGCCAAAGGCGGGAAAAACTGGAGTGCCCGAAAGGGTACCGGAGGTTCGAATCCTCCCGCTTCCGCTTTTACCTTTTATTTACCCGCCAGTTTGTGGACATTCCTCAAGAGGCAGGCGATAGTAACTGGCCCGACGCCGCCCGGGACGGGCGAAATGTAGCCGACAATCGGCGCGGCGGAAGCAAAATCCACGTCTCCTAAAACCTTTCGGTCCTTTTTGGCAATCCCCCCGTCAATAACCACCGCGCCGGTTTTCAACATTGGACCTTTAATAAATCCTGGCTCCCCCAGTGCCGTTACCACCAAGTCCGCTTCTTTTATTTTTCGTTTATTGTAAAAAACATTCTCCTTTAAAACAAAACTAACTGCCATTTTTTCCCGCGCGAGGGCCGCTGACATTGCCCGGCCAAATGTCCGGGAATTGCAGAGCACGATTGCTTTTTTCTCCTCTAGGGCAACTTTTGTGTTTTTGACAAGCTCCATTATCGCCGAAGGGAACACCGGTAAAACCCCTCTTTTCCCCCTCAAGGATTTTCGCAGATTTTTCGGATGAAAGCCGTCCGCGTCTTTTGAGGGATCAATAGAGCCAATAATCTTATCCGCGCCAAGTTTTTCCGGCAGAGGAAGTTGGACGATAATACCGTTGATTTCTTGCCTACAGTTCAAATTCTTAATCAGCCGCAACGCTTCACCTTGTTTTACGGAAGCTTTTAATTGGAACAAGCTGAACTTAACCCCGACTCGCTCGGCCGCTTTCTTTTTTAGTTTGACGTAAAGCCGGGAAGCTTTATCCGCACCGATTAAGACAACCGCGAGAGTGGGCCGGTTTTTGGATTTTCGGATGTCTTGCCGTAAAGAGCTTAACAATCCTTCCGCGATTAATTTGCCGTTAATAATACGCATAACAATAAAAATTCCTCACTTTTAAAATTTGTGTTAGAATAACTTCATTCTAATCACTAACACGACATTAAGATAAGCATGCCGGGAATAAAAGAAAAAGTAAACTATTTTACGGAGAGTTTTCGTTACGCTCTTAGGGGAATTGTCTACGTCTGGAAAACGGAGCAAAATTTTCGCTCGGAAGTGATTATTGCCGGAATAGTCTTTTTTATGATGTTTATTTTCCCTTTGCGGCTCATTGAACAGCTACTGG
>VGKB01000039.1 GCA_016867255.1 Candidatus Moraniibacteriota bacterium | reverse complement strand
GCTAAGAAAAAAATGCTATCATTATTCAAGAAGCGCTATCATAAAAAGTTGAAAGCCAAAAGTTAACGCTCAAAAGAAGAAAACAAACATCTTATTGCTCATAATAAATAATTATCAATAATTCTGCTATTCCCAATATCTCCTTATTTTTAATTTCATTTCATGGTCCCTTCCCACAAAACTTTATTGGAAAAGAGTGCTCGAGACCTCGCAAAAAGTCTCAAAATTAAATTTAAAAACCTTGCGCTTCTCGAAAACTCTTTAATCCACAGATCTTTTATTAACGAGCATCGCAACTGGAGACTGGAGAGTAATGAAAGACTGGAATTTTTGGGCGACGCGGTCCTAGAGCTAATTGTCACTGACTATCTTTTTCACCACTACCCAAACGAAGAGGGAGAATTGACCAATTGGAGAGCGGCCCTCGTCAGCGCGGAAAGCCTAGCGCCCGTAGCGGAAAAACTTAATATTGAGAAATATCTATTCGTCGGCAGGGGAGAACAAAAAAACCGCCGGTCCAAACTTAATATTTTAGCTGACGGCATTGAAGCGGTTATTGGAGCAATTTATCTTGATCAGGGAAAGCCGCAAGCCACTAAATTCATTCAAAAAAATATTCTAGTGAAACTGCCCACTATTTTAGAAAACCAGCTCTTCGTTGACGCTAAAACCGCTCTTCAAGAATTAGCCCAGAAACAATGGAAAATCACTCCTGAATACAAAGTGTTGAAAGAGGGCGGACCCGATCACAACAAATGGTTTGAAGTTGGCGTCTACATTAATGAAAAACTATCCGGCAAAGGGAAAGGAAGCAGTAAACAGAAAGCGGAAAAGGAAGCGGCGCAAACGGCATTAGAAAAATTGAACAAGTAATAATTTCCTATGCTAATTCTTGGGCTTGATCCCGGCACTGCCATTGTTGGCTACGCTTTACTGGAGAGTGAGAAAAATAGATTTCGCTTGGTTAGTTATGGTTCAATCCAGACAAGCTCCCATTTCCGAACTAGCTATCGGCTGCGAATCATTGAAAAAAAGCTTGCCCGATTAATTAAAAAATACCAACCCCGAGAGGCCGCAGTGGAGGATATTTTTTTCTTTAAAAACCAAAAAACAGCCGTAGCGGTCAGCCAAGCGCGAGGAGTTATCCTCTTAACGCTGGAAAAACAAAAAGTTAAAATTTTTGAGTACACTCCGCTTCAGGTGAAATCAGCCGTCAGTGGTTTTGGCAAAGCCCCAAAAGAGCAAGTGCAGCGGATGGTAAAAACTATCCTTGGTCTGCCCAAGGTTCTCCAGCCCGACGATGTTTCCGACGCAGCCGCAATCGCGATCTGCCACGCCCATCAGCTAAAAGTGCAAAATATAAATATAAAAACAACATTAACTTGACTTTTACACTTTTATCCCTTTACATTTATTACTGAAGAGCCGCGGTGCTGGAATTGGTAGACAGGCTAGCTTGAGGGGCTAGTGTCCCTTAGGGACGTAGGAGTCCGACTCTCCTCCGCGGCACCACAGTTTATCAAGCTTATCAATTTATTCAAGGCGAATTTCGTCTAAATTTGAATAGCTTGATAAACTTTAAAACTAAATTATGAGCCGCCTTATCATTCAAATTGTTATCAACGCGCTGGCGATTTTGATCGCCGCCTATCTGGTGCCGGGGATTGTTTTTGACGGCAGCGTCTGGAAATTACTCTTGGCAGGATTAGCACTGGGAATCGCTAATTCCTGGGTAAAACCCTTTCTTAACCTGATCTCTTTGCCATTAATTATTATAACTTTTGGGCTTTTCACCGTCGTGGTGAATATGGCCGTGCTGTCTTTTGTAGCTTTATTTATCCCCGAACTTTCAATCCAGGGTTTGGCTAGCGCCTTCTGGGGAGTATTGGTTATCAGTTTAACCAACTATGCGCTGGGATTTTTGTTAGAAAAAGAGTAAGAAACGAGGAAAAGAGTAAGTAAAAAGATACGAAAGGCGGGAAGCTTTTAAATAATTTTTATACGCCGAATGCCACTTAATACAAAACTAAATAAATGGATTCTCTTCTTCCTGATTGTCCTGATTATCTTTACGGGTTCTTATTACATTTATTTTAAGTTCTTCCCTTCTCAAAGTGGGAAGTGGATAAAGAATTTACCGGTCACGGAAGAAATCGCGATGCCGACATCCGGATGGGAGAATGACGTTTTCTGGACAACACTTGATTTTCCGGGAGAGCAAAGCATTTGCCTCAAAGTAAAAACTCGCACAAACGACTTACCCGTCTCGGCTTCTCTGTCTGCGGTTCAGACTTCAAGAGCGGCCCTTTACCCCACTGGCGGGACAATCAACGATCTCTTCTTGAACAATAGTCTCGCCGCAGTGGAGGAAAACATAATACTTGGTAAGCCCTTTTTGTTAAATAATTGGCCGGACCGCGTTACCCGGGAAGGAAAAGACATTCTTTTTCGGGGAACCAAAGACAAATTCCTCATTCCCACCAAAAGAATATTTTCTACTTACTTTCCCCAACTGGAAATCCCTCCCAGCGCCGAAGGAAACAGCCCACTTTATTATTCCAATGTAATTATCAACTACCCCGAAGGGGTTCTGCTTTCGGACGGAAAGGGAGTTTTTGTTATATCCGGGCGGCAGCTTTTTCTAATCAAATCTCCCCAAATATTTGAATCACTTGGCTACAAATGGGAAGACATAAGACAGATGAACGAGTTTGAGCAAAGGAAAAACCAACACAAACAGGGTAATTTATTTGATTTTGAATCCTACCACCCCAACGGCACCATCATAGAAAAAAACGGCGAATATTTCTTTGTCTGGCTTAATAAAAAATACAGCTTAAGCCGGGAAGAAATCACAAAATACTTTCCCGCCCAGCCGGTAGTCGCGGTTAAAGAAAAACCTCTCAAGCCCGACTGCAAAGAAAACAGGAAAGTTATTACTTGCTGCCTGAGCAATCTTGATCCGCGTTTGCAGCCCCCCGCCTATTTTCCTTTTTCCAACACCATTGTCTGGAACATAAGCCAAACGGTTGCCCAAAAGGACATTGAGCAAATAAATTGGCAGTCTCAAATTGCGCCTAACAAAGAAAATGTTTTGAGAAGAATCGGTTCTCTAAAAAACTATCTCTTTTACACTCTGGGTTTCGCAAAGTAGACTCATTCATATTTTCCCTTTAGGCTGGACTTATGTTGCCTATCATTCGTTGGCGGAAAATTTGGTTTGCTCTTTCCGGGTTTTTGATTGCTTCAAGTTTAGTAATGCTTGCTGTCCGGGGTCTAAAAATGGGTACCGACTTTACCGGCGGATCGCTCCTGGAATACGAATACCAAGATTCTACACCGGATATTGCGGTTATCCGTTCTAATATTAGCGAACTCGGTTTTGAGGGATTTAACATCCAACCCTACGGAGAAAAAGGCGTTTTAGTCAGAGCCCCCGAACTAAAAGAAGCGGACCACCAAAAAATACTCCAGGCCTTTGAAGGCAAAGGGGAAGAAAAACGCTTTGAATCTGTTGGGCCCACTATCGGCAAAGAGCTTCGCCGCACCACCTTTTACGCCACAATATTAGTAGTAATCTTCATCTTGCTTTATGTCAGTTGGGCCTTTCGCAAGGTTACCCAATTTGGTAAAATTAACGCTTGGGTTTACGGAGCAGTTACTGTAATCGCTCTCTTCCACGACATAATAATCCTGACGGGGGCCTTTGTGATTATCGGACATTACTTTGGAGTTGAAGTTGACACTTCTTTTGTCGCCGCACTTTTAACCACTCTCGGCTATTCCGTTAACGACACAATTGTAGTTTTTGACCGAATTAGAGAAAATTTACTTAAAAGTTCAACCGGAGAAACCTTTAGCCAAATCGCCGAGAAAAGCGTTAATGAGACCTTGGCTCGTTCACTCAGCACCTCCTTCACCGCCGTCTTGACTTTGATGGCAATGTTTTTGTTTGGAGGAGAAACAATTCGCTACTTTGTTTTGGCTTTAATAATTGGCATCACCGCGGGAACTTATTCTTCAATTTTCCTCGCCAGCCCGCTACTGGTTTGGTGGGAGAAAAGACAATTTTAATTCTTAATTACTATCGTGTTTACCAATAAAAAAATTTTTAGCATCCGCATCCACGGCATCGGAGGACAGGGAGTAAAGTCAATTGCTAATGTAATCGCCAAGGCGGCTTTAGCTTCCGGATACCATATCCAAGCGTTTCCGGAGTTCGGACCGGAAAGGAGGGGCGCTCCGGTAAAAGCTTATGTGCGGATATCAACTGAGCCAATACTGATTCGCTCTTTAGTTAGAAATCCTGATTTTATTATTCTAATGGAGGAAAAAGCCCTGGCCCAAGAAGAAGTGGCGAAAGACTGCCGCAGTAAAGATATTTTTTTGCTAGTCAACACAACTAAGACTCCTCAGGAAATTAACAGCCAATACAGCTTGGCTAAAGATCATCACAAAATTTATTGCCAAAACGCCGAAAGCTGGGTGAAGGAAAACAACGGCAAAGTCCACTCCAGCATTTCCATCATTGGCTATTTTATGCGAATAACCGAAATAATAAAATTGGACGAAATGAAAGATGTCCTCCGACAGGAATTCTTGGAAAAAATCGGGGAAGAGAAAATGAGAATCACTGACAAAGTGTTGGAAGAAACTTACGCTCAAATTTGAAATTTTTAAATTATCCAATGCCTATTCTGATTAATTCTATTAAAACTTGGAGGTTGGTCGCAGTGCTGGCTTTAGCAATCATCGCATTAGTTATCGCCTTCCCCGGCTTGCCCTATTTTAAAATCGGCGGTTGGGAGATCGGGAAAAAAATCAGCGAGATGAAAATCAGTCTCGGGCTTGATCTGCAGGGGGGGACATATTTGGTCTACCAAGCCGACTTATCCCAAGTTGACGCCTCCCAATACCAGGAAAGCTTAGAAGGGATACGGGACGTAATTGAAAGAAGGGTGAACGCTTTCGGCATTGCTGAACCGATAGTCCAGACTTCAAAAACCGGTGACGAATACAAAGTAACGGTTTCCCTGGCTGGAGTCAAAGACGTGACTAAAGCCATCACTATGATCGGTGAAACTCCCACCCTGGACTTCAGGGAGCCCAAAAACCAAGAGGACGTTAAATTGACCGAAGAACAAAAGAAAGAAGCGGAAGAGAGAAACTCCCTGCAAAAAATCAAAGCGCAAAGCGTTCTGGAGAAGGCGCAAAAAAATGAAAAGAGTTTTGCCGAACTGGCCAAAGAAAATTCCCAAGACCCCAGCGTTGAGGAAAATGAAGGAGACTTGGGCTTTTTCAAAAAAGGCGTTATGGTAAAAGAATTTGAAGAAGCGGCTTTCAACCCCGCATTCCAAAAGGGCGGTGTCTGGCCGGAGCTAACAAAGACTGACTTCGGCTACCACATCCTCAAGAAAATTGACGAACGAGGGGAAGGAGACGACAAGGAAGTGCAAATAGCCCACATCCTGTTTACTACTATCAACGAAGAATACGACGAGCAAGCCCTCTCTCTTGATCCTTACAAGCAAACCGGGCTCACCGGCAAAAATCTGGAAAGAGCCGACACGGTCTTTGACCCCAACACAAGCGAGCCGCAGGTCAGTTTAACTTTTGATTCAGAAGGCAAAGAAAAATTTAGAGCAATTACCGAAAAAAATTTAGAAAAAATCGTGCCGATTTACCTGGACGGTAAACCTATCACTATGCCGGTGATTAAAGCAGTAATAGCTGATGGGAAAGCCGTTATTAGCGGTGATTTTACCGCGGAAGAAGCCCGCAAATTGGAGCAACGTCTAAATGAAGGCGCCTTACCGGTTCCTATTAGTTTAATCCATCAACAAACTGTCGGGGCGAGCTTGGGTAAAGAATCCCTCAATAAAAGCTTAATCGCAGGATTAGTCGGCTTTGCGATTGTGGCCTTTTTCATGATTTTTATTTACCGTTGGCCGGGAATTGCCGCCGTTATCGCCCTTTCAATTTACGCTCTCCTTCTAGTAACTTTGTTTAAATTGCTGGGAATCACTCTAACTCTTTCTGGAATCGCCGGTTTAATTCTCTCCATTGGAATAGCTGTTGACGCAAACGTGCTAGTTTTTGAACGTATTCGGGAAGAGTTGCTTTTAGGCAAGAAAAAATCTCTAGCCGTAGCCGAGGGGTTTCGCCGCGCTTGGCCTTCCATCCGCGACGGCAACGCCTCTACTATAATCACCTGTTTTGTGCTAATATTCCTTGGAACGGGGATGGTGCGGGGATTCGCCACTGCTTTAGTCATCGGAGTGGCGCTTAGTATGTTTACCGCTATCATTGTTACCCGCACTATTGTTGATTTTTTCCTCAGCGAAAGAGAGGATAGGGGCTGGTGGTGGGGGATAAGGCAATCACGCAACTTGTAACGTGTAACATTCGGGCAATAAGAATAAAGAATAGATTTTTGTATTCTCTTGTGTTATAAGTTACAAGTTGTAAGTTACAAGTTATAAGATTTATGAACAAACTTATCAAAAATCTCGGCACAATTTTTCTGATATTTATTTCAATATCAATATTGTTCGCTTTGTACAATTCGGAAAAAAGTTTTAACAAAACGGAAGAAATTTCTCTGGGGCGTCTGGTTGAGGAGATTCGTAACGATCAAGTCAAAAAAATTACCGTCGCGGGAGAAAAATTGTCCATTGAACTTAAAGACAGCAAAAAACAGTCTGCGGTTAAAGAAAAAGAATCTTCCCTGTTAGAAACTCTGAAAAACTATGGTCTAGAGTCGGAAAAATTGCAAAGCGTAGAAATTTCTATGGAAGGAGAAAGTGGAATAAGCTATTGGCTGGCAACGATCCTGCCAATCCTTCTGCCTTTCATCCA
>VGKB01000038.1 GCA_016867255.1 Candidatus Moraniibacteriota bacterium | reverse complement strand
AAAAAGATCATCAAGGTTGTGGGCGCTGGCTTGGGCGGCGTAGCTGGCCCGGTGAGCGATGCAAATATTCATGAAGTTTTTACGGGGCAACTCTTTGCCGAAATCGGTTCTGCTGCTTGGTTCAGTAGTAGTGTTGGCGCCGAAAGGAGTGGCACCGGATTTTTGTCCGCCAGTGTTCATATAGGCCTGGTTGTCATAGCAAAGGTAGACAAAGCGGTGGCCTCTCTCAAAAGCTCCGGATAAACTTTGCAGGCCGATGTCGTATGTGGCGCCGTCACCTCCAATAACTAAAAAGTTAACCCCTTTTTTTAAGGAAACGGTTTTTTCCAGAAAGCGGGAAGCGGACTCAATGCCGGAGATGGTCGCGGCGGCGTTGGCAAAGACGCTGTGAATATAGTTTACTCCCCATGAACTGCGAGGGTAAATCGTTGAAGTAACTTCCAGGCAGCCGGTCGCGTTGCTTACCACCAGTGGCTTGGTGGAGGCGGCCAGAACCGTGCGAATGATTGGAGGGAAGGCGCAACCGGCGCAAGCACCGTGGCCGGGCATAAATTGATTTTCTGATTGTTTAATTGTTTGAGCGAGGGTGGGCATGAAATTTTTGTTCTATCGGTCTAAGAAAGATATTAAAATAGCAGTCTAATTTTCAGAAATGATACTCATGATATCTTCGCGCTTCGGCGCTTCTCCCCGCCAACTTTTTACCTCGTTTTCGTCTTCGCTGTTATCGCAAATCACTAAAGTTGGGGTGGCCAGCACGGAATACAATTGGGCTTCGGCTAAGCCCTCCGCTTCGTCAACGTCGTAAAACTCAACCGGGGTTTTTCCTTCTTTTTGAATTTCCTCTCCCAGCTGTTTAGCGGCCGGGCATTGGGGACAATCTGTTTTGGCGAATACTTTCAGTTTAAGCATTTTTTGCGATTAGGAATAAAATTGGCTTGGCATTTTTAATAATAACCTATCTCATTTTCTGCCGCAACTCTTGGAGATGTCGCGTTTTATATTGCCGGAGAAACTATTGTGGCTATTATTCACGGATTTTTTCCAAAGCTTATTGGTCCAGTTTTTGCTGCCGGCGCAGCGGATGCCGTATTTGTGGTTGCCGCTTAGCGTGTTATTTTTAATTATTACTTTTCCGCCAACGTTGGTGCGGTTATTAAGGGTAATGCCGTTTGATTGGTTCTGCGATAACGTATTGCCGCTGATTTCCAAAACCACTTTTCTGATCTCAGTTTCAATGCCTCCTTCGCCGTTATTGGAAATAATGTTGTTGGACAGAACGCCGTTAATTTTGCTTCGCAGATCAATCCCCTCTTCTCCGTTATCTTCAAAGCGGTTATTGAGGAAATATAAGTAGCGGGATTCGCCGTACAGGCCCTTCCGGGCATTGTTCGCGATAATGGAATCCCAAATTTCAACGCCGTTATCCGGCAGTTTGTTACTGTGTTTTATCCAAATGCCAATTCTTTTGGTTTCTTCAATTTTGCAATTCCTGATAACGGATTTTTTATAAGCCGGAATAGTTAAACCATAGTTTCCTCCCCTGATTGTGACATTCTCTATCACGCTGTTTTTCCCCGCAGTTACCGTAGATCCCTCAAGATTTTCGCGATTGATTATAACTGTGTCTTTGTTTTCTCCTGTCAGGATGGAATTGTCCGGCAAAGTGATTTCTTCTTGATAATTCCCCGCTTTTACATAAATTTGCCGATTATTTTCCGGGTTGGAAGCAGTCTTTACTAAAGCAGAAGCAAGAGTGTGATAAGGATTTGCCTCGCTCCCATCCTCTTCGCTATTAGCGCTATTCTTGTCAACATAAATATCAGCGGCCAAAACCGTTTCGGTGAAAAACACCAAAACAGGCAAAACTGTTATCAATTTCGCTAATTTCATTTTTGTTTTGGATATTTTATCTCAAACAATCTCTTAATGTTAACACCTAAAATCTAATTTTGACATTTAAGTTACGTTTGGATAGGTGGGATTAGTGTCGCGCAATCTTGTCCATGCCTCCGTGTCAAGCACGGGGTAAAATCCAGCGATGATCCCCAATTTGCTTAACAAAATTTGTGAAAATGGAAGGGGGTGGTATAATTAATGACCCTATGACAAAATGTATGCTAAATAAAAACCGATCTAGCGATAAAATACTAAAAAAACTGAAGGTGGCGCTGGTGCACGACTATCTGGTTGAGTATGGAGGAGCGGAGCGGGTTTTGGAGTGTTTCGCTGAAATTTTTCCCGACGCGCCGATTTATACTCTGGTTTACGATCGCAAGCTGGTGGAAAAGATTTTACCCGGCCGGATTATTCGCTCTTCTTTTTTGCAAAAAATCCCCTTTGCCAGTTCTTCCCACCGGCTTTTCCCCATTTTGATGCCAATGGCGGCAGAGAGCATTGACCTTTCGTATTACGATTTGATACTGTCGGATTCCGCTAGCTACGCTAAGGGCGTTTTGTCTTCTGCGCAAACGTTGCATGTTTGCTACTGCCACACACCGACTCGCTATGTTTGGGATGATTGCCACAAGTATGTCCGTGAGTTTTCCTATCCCGGGCTTTTGAGAAGACTGGTGCCAATCGGATTGAATTATGTGAGGTTGTGGGACCGGACAGCCGCCAATCGGGTGGACGTTTATGTCGCCAATTCACAATTAGTAAAGGAGAGAATCAAAAAATATTATCAGCGCGATTCAGAGATAATCAATCCGCCCGTCTACGTGGACGAGCTCCTGTCGCCACTCCAACAGAAGGAAAAAGGGATTTTTCGAAATTCTTGCGAAAAGCCCAGCCAAAATTCTGGCTACTATCTAATGTTAGGCCGCTTAATGTCGTATAAAAAATTTGATCTGGGGGTTAAGGCGTTTAATCGGCTAAAGGTGCCGTTGAAGATTGTGGGAGGAGGACCAGAACTGAATAAGCTTAAGCGAATAGCTGGCCCAACGGTGGAGATTGTCGGACCGATTCCTCCACGCGATCCTCGTTTTGGAGAGTATTTCGCCTGCGCCAAAGCATTTATTTTTCCCCAGGAAGAAGATTTTGGCATTGTGGCTCTTGAGGCAATGGTGAGCGGGAAGCCGGTGATCGCTTATCGGGCAGGAGGAGCGCTGGAAGCCGTGAAAGAAGATGTTACCGGAGTTTTTTTTAATCGGCAGACGCCGGAAAGTTTAATCGCGGCGGTAAAGTCGTTTGAGAAGAAGCTTCAAAAGGGATACTTTAATCCAATTAAAATAAATAAATTTGCCTTGCGATTTCGCAAGGAGGCCTTTCAAAAAAAAATTAAGAACCTGCTTCTGGAAAAATTAGCGGCAAGAGCGCAAGAGTAAGAGTGGCCTATTGAATATTAAATATTGAGTTATTGAGCATCGAACAATAACTAATAACTAATCTCCCGTTGGCCCGTCAACCATATTGCCGATACCCAGATCGGTATTGGAATCTTTATTATCCTGTTTTTTCTCCTTTTTCTTCTTTTTGTCTTTGTTATCGTTTTTGTTGGTGTTATCCTCTTCCAGATTTAATTTTTTCTGGATGTTACTGCTGGAATTGGCCTCTTGGGGATTATCGGGATTAGCGCCCAGGAACGCTCTGAGCCGGTCGGCATACATTTTATATTGAGCTTTCTCCTTATCATTTATGGTTTCAGTGGGAGAGATATTGTAGTAATCAAACAAAAATTCCATTATCTGGCGGGCGATGGGAGAGGAGGAATCGGAAGAAAAGTTAACCGCCTTAACTTTATCCAACTTGACCAGTATAACGAATTTTGGATCGTTTAGGGGAGCGCCTACCAAAAAGCTATGAACGGTATCGGAGGAATAACCCGCGCCTCCCGGATTGGGGATTTGAGCGGTGCCCGTTTTTCCGCCGATGAGGTAGCCGGGAATAGCGGCTTTAACGCTCCAGCCGTTTTTGACTACCGAGACAAGCATCGCCTTTATCTTGTTGGATGTTTTGTCCGATATAACCCGGCGAATTTCTTTTGGGGCAATAGTTATTTCTTCTCCGGATGGTTTGATAACCCTTTCAACTATTTGCGGTTTCATAAGACGCCCTCCGTTAATGATAGCGGACATGGCGGTAACTATCTGTAAGGGGGTAGTGGAAATTCCTTGCCCGAATGAGGCGGTGGCGTAATTGAGGTCTTTCATTTGAGCGAGATTCTTAATGTCGCCTTTGGCTTCGCCGACCAGATCAATGCCGAGTTTTGAGCCAAAGCCGAAGTTTTTTAGGTATTCGTAGTATTTTTCCTTTCCCGCTCTTTGTTGGGCGAATATAGCTCCGGTGTTAAGAGACAGGTCCAGAGCTTTGGTCATAGGTATGGTTCCGCGCCCCTTTCCGTCAAAGTTATGCAAAGTGTAGCCGGCCATAGAGATTGAGCCGCCGTCATGGTAAGTCGTTTCCGGTTCAATGCCTCCCGTATCTAAAGCAATGGAGTAAGTTACCGCTTTAAATATTGAACCGGGTTCAAATTGTTCTTGGACGCATTTATTCTGAAAAAGAGCGACATCTCCCGCTTTGCTGTAATCCCCGTTGTCGTAGGAGGGGTAGTTAGCCATGGCTAGGATCCTGCCGGTAGCCGGTTCCATTATTAGGATGTTGCCGCTTATGGCTTGAAATTTTTTAACCGATTCTTCCAGTTTTTTTTCTACGAAATACTGGACTGCCTGCTCTATGGTCAGGACTAAGCTGTCGCCGTCCTGGGCTTTTTGCAAGGTGCGCAGACCAATAGAAATCCAGCGTCCGCCGGTGTCTTTTTCCGCCTTCATAAAACCACCTTTGCCTCTCAAGGAAGAGTCAAAGTATTCCTCCACGCCGTACTGGCCGCTTTTTTCCTCACCGCTGTAACCGACGAAGCCAACTGTTTGCGAGGACAGGGGGCTGGCGGGGTAAGTGCGCCAGTATTCGGGAATAAGCTCAATTCCCTTGAGATTTTTGTTTTGTAACTCTAGACTTTCTTCCTCAGTTAATCTTTTTTTGATCACTTCATACATATCTTCCCGGTCTTGGGTTATTTTTTGTCTAATTTCTTCGGCGGGGAGATTTAATACTGAAGCAAGAGTCATCACCGTGCCCTCAATATCAACGATGTTTTTCGGCACGGCTATTACCGTATCCATTTCCTCATTGATGGCGCCGGGATAGGTTTTGTTTTTGTTTTGAAGAAATATCTCTCCTCTTTTGGGAACCAGCTCTTCGTAATACTGATGTTGATCTTGTGCTCGCGAGAACAGCTCTTTATGACTTAGCACCTGAATCACAAAAAGCCGGTAAAAAATTATTATTACCACTGCGATGATAACTCCAAACCAAGTCCACAAGCGCCAATTATATTTTTTCCCAAGAATGTCCGGTCGGCGGGAATAAATTATGCGAGAACGCCTGTTAATGCCGAGCGATGTGGAATGCGGCTTTATATTTTTATTTTGACTTATATTGCGGGGGACCACTGGGGAAGTTAAGTTATTTTTTAGTTTTTTTCAGCTCGTCAATAATGGATTTGTCTCCCTGGACGCACTTGCCGTCTTGGTAGAGGACCGGCACGCCGGATGACGCAAGCCCACATTCTTTAATTTTTTCTAAGAATAGCTTTTGGGCTTCTTGATTCCCGAACACCTCGATTTTTTTAATGTTCATTTTTTGATCAAGATTCCCATTTTCCGCAAAAAAATTCTCCACATTTTCACAGTGGGGGCAGCCCTCACCCCAGAAAAAAATAGTATCCCCGGAATTAGCCGGGGGATTGACCGGCTGGCTTTTAGCCGTGCTGTCCCGGTATATAAAATAGCCAGAAATTAGTACAAATAGCACAAACGCTGCCGAAAGAGGATTCTTTAGTTTCGCAAAATCCATGTTTTTTAGTTATTTGTTATTGATTTGCTTCGTAATTATAAATATTTTTTAAAATTGATCAAAGCTTAATTTTCTTATATCCTTAATCATTATAACTTATTTTGTAAAATAGTGGAAAAGAAACATTTTTTCATATTTTTTGGGATTTTGGCGGCGTTGGGGGTGTATGCTTATGTGGATTCTCGTTTATATGGCCGGGCCAATAATTCTACCGTTTCTCAAAATTTTGTCATTAATGAGGGAGAGGGGGTAAATTTTATTGCCCAAAAACTTGAAAACAGCGGTTTAATCTCTAATAAAATCTGGATTGAGGTTTATTTATGGTTAAAAAACAGGGAGGACAATATTGTAGCCGGGACGTATGAGCTCAGGCCCAACATGCCGATACCGGAAATCGTAGACATACTGACCAGCGGGAAGGGTAAAAAGGAAGACCAAACGGTTACCATTATTGAGGGCTGGAGCAACAAGCAGATAGGAGAATATTTAGCCGAAAAAGGGGTTTTTAGCAAAGAAGATTTTCTAAATGAGACGGCTCTTATAGAAAAATACCGACCGTATTTTTCTTTCTTGGAAGGATTGCTTCAAGGGGAGACTTTAGAGGGATACCTGTTTCCCGACACTTATAATGTGGTAAAGGGAAAAACTACCGCGGAGCAATTAGCTTATCGGATGCTTCTCAATTTTGACAAAAAAATGACTGACACTTTGCGTGAGGATGTGAAAAAAAATGGCCATTCTTTGAGAGACATCATCATTATGGCCAGTATAATTGAGAAGGAAGTTTCCAATGAAGAAGACCGAAAAATTGTTTCGGGGATATTTTGGGGCCGTCTGAAACAAAAACAACCGTTGCAATCCTGCGCTACCATAAGCTATATTTTGGGAGTGAGAAAAAAACAGTATTCTTTTGAAGATACGCGGGTGGATTCTCCTTACAACACTTATATAAAAAAAGGATTGCCTCCCGGACCGATTGGCAATCCGGGGCTGTCCGCCATAAAAGCCGCTCTTTATCCCCAGACATCTGATTATGTTTATTTTTTATCCGACTCGGAGACGGGAAAAACTTACTATTCAAGGACGCTGGACGAGCATAACCAGAAAAAACTGGAGCACGGGCTGTAGCGGGTTTGTCAAGTTGGAAAATTCATAAAGTTCGCAAAGGAATAAATATGAACA
>VGKB01000037.1 GCA_016867255.1 Candidatus Moraniibacteriota bacterium | reverse complement strand
CTAGAACCCCCACCTTGGTGACTGCGGCCGGGGGGATCTTGGCGTTAGCTCTTTGGTGGACAACAAAGAATAATGAAGAGATTAAAAAGAGCAAAAGCTTTATCCTGGTTTTAGTTTTGTTTTTTATTGCGTCCTTGCTTGACTTTTATGTCAGTTTTTGGATGTGGATAGGAGGGGCGGCGGTGGTTTTAATCTTTGATTTAATTTCCCGGAAAGAAAATTGGAAACAAGAGAAGGAAACGACGCAGCTGGGAGTAAGCAAAACGAGAAGGAGTTTAATTAAATTGATTTTTCATGGCGACGCCAAATACTTGTTTTTGATTTTGCTTTTTGCTCTCTCGCGAACCATATCACCCATCTTTTTTGGCAATCAAAAATTAACCATCTTTCCCTTTTCTGATTTTTTAGTCCAGTATTCTCTTTTGGGACAGCGGGTAGCCTTCTATCTCGTTATAAATTTTATCGTTTTTTGCTTGGGAATTTACTATTTTTTTCGCTCCAAAAAAGACCGTGCGGCAGTTGTCATAGTGTTGAGCGGGCTCGTAACAATTTCACTCGGACATCTTTTCTATTACACCGAAAGCCTGATTTTTTATTTGATAAATTGGACTCTCTTAATTTTGGCCGGCGTTACCTTTTTGCGCTCGGCGCCTGAAAAAGATTTTCTGTATCTTATAAAGTCCCGAAGCAAGGGAGAGGGGGTGATATTTACAGTTAGCGTGGCAATAGCGGTGGCAATGATAATACTGGCAATATTTAAAATAAAGGGGATTTTGTAACCACCTCATTGAAAATTAAGATTGAAAAGTGAAAATATTATGAGAACGAATAGTCTTATTATAAAAGGAATAAACAGCAGTCTATCCAACCGTACCGGCCAGTGGTCCTCGCGTCAGGCGGAGATTGATCCTAAAAAATGCATCAAATGCCACCAGTGCTTTTTGTATTGTCCGGAGGGGTGCGTGGAAATATTGGAAGACGGCAAGAACGTGCGGGTGAATAAAGATTATTGCAAGGGATGCGGCGTTTGCGCGGTAGAATGCTCCGTCAAAGCCATAAAAATAATTTCAAATTTGTAAAAAAGATTTATCTGACAATAATGCCTTTATATTCTCATAATGATAGTAACACTATGGCTTTAACCGGAGCGGAGGCGGCGGCTGAGGCGATGCGGCAAATTGAACCGGGGGTAGTGCCCGTCTATCCCATTACTCCCCAGACGCCGATTATTGAGAAATTCGCTAAGTTCGCCGCAGGCGGCAGGGTAAAAAGCGAGGTCATTACGGCGGAATCGGAACATTCCGTGATGAGTGCCGCGATTGGCGCGGCCGCGGCCGGCGTGCGGTCAATGACGGCAACCTCCTCGCAAGGGCTGGCTTATATGTTTGAAATGCTTTATGTGGCTTCCGGATTGCGGCTGCCGATTGTGATGAATGTGGCCAGCCGGGCGCTTTCAGCGCCGATTAACATTCACTGCGACCACTCCGATGTAATGGGAGTGCGAGATAGCGGGTGGATTCAGCTTTTTTGCGAAACCGCCCAAGAAGTCTATGATCACACGATTTTAGCGGTAAAATTGGCGGAGAACGAAAAAGTTTACTTGCCGGCAATGGTGGCGCAGGATGGTTTTTTTACTTCCCATACGCTGGAAGGGATAGAAACCTTAACAGACGAGCAGGTAAAAGATTTTGTCGGAAAATATCGTTATCCTATTTCCCTGCTGCGGGAAAAAGACCCGATCACGCTTGGCTCTCTGGTTTTGCCCGACCGCTATTTTGAAATAAAGATGGAGCAGGAAAAGGCGATGCGATCGGCGCTGGAAGTTTTTCTCCAAACAGCGCAGCAACTCTCGGAGCTTACCCAGCGAAAATATTCTCCGGTGGAAACTTTCCAGGTAGACGCTGAAACCGAGGCCGTGATAATAGTTATGGGTTCGGCGGCGGGTACAACTAAAGCCGTAGCTAAAAGATTTTCTCAAAAGAGCGGACAAAAAGTGGGGGTAATAAAAATTTGCCTTTTTCGGCCGTTTCCCTATGACGAACTAGGAGATATTATTAAGGACATAAAAAATGTTGCGGTGCTGGACCGAAGCTTTAGCTTCGGCAGCACCCCGCCGCTTTATCAGGAGACAGTACAGACCATCCACCAGTTTGGCCGAGCGCCGGAACAGCAAATCCAAAGCTGTGTTTACGGACTAGGCGGCCGCGATTTGCGCGAAGAGGACGTAAAAAATGTTTACGAAAACATCTTAGCCGGCAACTATACGGAAGAGCCAGGGTTATTGAATTGTGAAACTAAACCAATCCAAGGAGGTTGATTATGGGGAAAAAGAAAAGGCAAAAACATCCCATATTCTTGAGAGTTAGAGTTTTGTTGGATGACGTGAAAACAGTAATAGATCATATCTGGATTTTGCCGATTATTCTGTTGGTATTGGGGGTGCTGCACTTGCTTGATTTTTTTGGGGCTTTCGGAAAAGCCAGCCAAGGGCAGGAAGAGTATTGGGACAAGAAGTTTTTTCCTCACCTTTATGATGATTAAGAGCCGGAAAAATCCCGGCTCTTGAATTTTTTTGTTGTAAGGAAAAATGTTTAGTAAGAATTTTTTTCTAATAATTTTTCGTATATTTTGTTTAGCCCTTTGGCCAGTACTTTAACATCTTCATTCTGAGCAAGTTTATAGGCATTTCTCCCCAACCTTTTTCTCAATTTAGAATCGTTTATTAGCATTTTAAGGTATTTGGCAAACTCCTGATCATTTTTGGCTTTGAGGCAATTAACCTTATGAATAAGCCAGGGATTGTAGGCGGGAATGTCTCTGCAGAGTATCGGTAAACCGGTTGCCGCCGCTTCAAGGAGTGATATTCCTTGAGTTTCTTCATAGGAAGGGAAAAAGAAAATATCCAAGGCATTTAGAACGCTGGGAATGTTTTGGTGGGCTACATTACCGGTAAAAACAACATTTGGAGGTAATTCTCTTGGTAAAGAGTTGGAAAAGACAGGATTAAAAACCTTGCCAAACCAGAAAAAATTTTTTTCAGGGAAGCTTTTGGCAATTTTCAAAAAAGTGTCAACTCCCTTGCGGGAAATGACTAGCCCGGTTGTTCCGATGGTGAGATCTTGCATTTTATATTTTTTTCTAGTCTCCTTTCTGGCTGTTTTATTAGGCACGAAATGAATAGCATCTACTCCGTTTGACCTTATAAAAATTTTATTTTTGGGAAGGCCGTAGGAGATAAGCAATGATTTGGCATATTCGCTGGGGCAAAAAATAATATCTCCAAGATTGTAGTAGTAGGTTAGGAATTTTTTCACGCTGGAAAAAGGGATCAGCTTACTGAAAGTAAAGGAATTTTGGAAATCTTCTGCGGTGGAATGAGCCAATACGATTACTTTTTTACCTTTCTCTTTTACTTCTCGGATTAAGTGGATAGCATAGAATCCTGGAGAATTAACTTGCAAAATATCACAGCGGTTATGCCATTTTTCCGTGTATTCAATGCCTAAAAAATCAAGCATTTTCCTTTGGGTTTCATAAGAAGTGGTAATTCCGTTACCGCCGATTTTTTTTAATATTGCCCCGCCAAAAAAATTAGCAAACTCAAAAAACAAGCAGATTCTAATTGATTTTCGCCTGTGATTCATAAATTTTTTCTAGTTTAGCAATATTCTTCTCTTTTGAATATTTCTCTGCCAGTGTGCGCGATTTTTCCCCAAATTGCTTTCTAATCTGTTTATTCGTGATAAGTTTAGTAATCTTATCTGCCATCATTTTGGGGCGATCATCCTTGACCAAAAATCCATTTATCTTGTCTTTAATGAATTCAGTTGGCCCTTTTTCCCCTACGGCTACAACTGGCAAACCGACCGCCATAGCTTCCAGAGCTGCGATACAAAAAGTTTCCGTTTTGCTGGCGGTAACAAAAATGTCGTTGGCTTGGAGGGCGTTAATAAGCTTTCTCCCCCGCAGAAAACCGGTAAAGGTTGTTTTTTTGGCAACGCCGAGCTTTTTAGCTAATTTTTTTAAATTTTCTCTCTCGGGTCCGTCGCCGATAATCATCAATTGCAGATCGGGAATCTTCCTTGAAGCTATTTTAAAAGCTCTTATTACTTGGCCAATGCTTTTTTCGTAGCTTAGCCGGCCCATATAGACCAGAGATTTTTTTTTAATTTTAAAATGTTTTTTTAGTCGGCTTTTTTCTGCGGCCGCGGCGAGTTTAAAGAGAGCAACGTCCACTAAGTTAGGCAGAACCGTGATTGGTTTTTTTAGGCCGTGACTCTTCATTTCTTGCGCTAAAGAGTGAGAAGGAACGGTTACCAGATCGCAGTAATTATAAAAACTCACAGTGTAGCGCCAAGTGGCGCGTCGGGCAACCGCGAAGTCAATTTTGGCGTGTTTGAGGTAATGGTCAAAGAAAGTATGATGAGTACCAACAAGAGGAACTCCCAAAATTTTCGCTCCCATTATTGCTCCCCAGCCGAGAGTGAATGGAGTGTGAGCGTGGATGATGTCCGGTTTGAATTTTAAGAGATAAGGAAGGGTAAGTCCGGTAGGTAGCGGAATGCGAGTGTTAGGATAAATCGGTGAGTGAATTGAAGGGACGGTGAATATTTGAAAATTCTTACCTATTTTCTCGTTTAATCTTTTTTGGGAAATCCGCGAAGCAGTAAAGACTTTTACTTGATGACCTCTTTCCGAGAGCGTCTTGGCTGAAGAATAGACAAAATTGGCAACCCCGTTTATTTCGGGCGGGAAAGTGTCGGAGAAAATAGCTATGCGCATAAATTCAAAATAATGTGTAACGGGTAAAGTGTAATGTGTGCGAGGATAAAAGATAGGATTTTAGTAATTGCTAATTCTTCGTTACATACTCCGTACGTATTGCCCGTTACAAATCACGCATTACTTTTAATCTTTTTTAATATGTCGCCTTTCGCGATATACTTGCATCCCGGGTAGCGGTTGCAGGCGTAGAAGGGGCCATGGCGACCGCGGCGTTCCACTAAATCACCTTTTTTGCATTCCGGGCATTTGACGCCAGTCTTTTTCTCAAATTTTTTGATAAATTTACATTCGGGATATTTACTGCAGCCCATAAATTTGCCGAATTTGCCGTGGCGCAAAACCAGAGGAGCGCCGCACTCGGGGCATTTCTCGTGGTTGGCAATTTTTTGCAGCTTTTTTTCTTCCTCGTTAGCTTCGGTGTATTTGCAGGCGGGAAAACCGGAACAGGCGTAGAATTTTCCAAAGCGGCCGAATTTCTCCACCAATCTTTTGCCGCACTCGGGGCATTTTTTGTCGGTAAATTTTTGGACCTTTTTTACCTCTTTGATCTTCTTTTCCAAATTTTGCTTAAAGGGGATGTAGAACTCCCGAATGATCGGCACCCATTTTTTACGGCCGCGGGCAATTTCGTCCAAATCTTCTTCTACCCGGGCAGTGAAAGGAATTTCCACGATGCGGGGGAAATGCTTTACTAAAATGTCGTTTACCAGATAGCCAATTTCTTCAGGGTAAAGGGAATATTTTTCGTCTTTAGCCACATAGCCACGGGTCTGGATGGTGCTGATGGTCGGAGCGTAGGTGGAAGGCCGGCCGATGCCGTTTTCTTCCAGGGCCTTCACGAGAGTGGCCTCAGTGTAGCGGGCCGGCGGCTGGGTGAAATTTTGTTCACCCAATATTTTCTTTTTGGTGACCTCTTCATTTTCTTTGAGTTCCGGCAGGGTTTCTTCTTTGATTGACCCTTGCCCTAAGACCTTGAAAAATCCGTCAAAAATAATTTGCACTCCCTTGGAGACCAGTTCATATTTATCTGCGGTAAAAATAACATTCGTGTTGTTTAATTCTGCCGTGGCCATCTGGCAAGCCACAGTTCTTTCCCAAATAATCCGGTAAAGTTTATACTGTTCGTCCGTTAAGTAGTTTTTGATTAATTCTGGATCCTTGTCAACATATGTCGGGCGAATGGCCTCATGGGCTTCCTGAGCCCCTTTGGCTTTTTTGGTGTAAAAACGGAAGCTGGACAGGGCGTATTTTTCACCAAATTTTTCCCGGACATACTTTTGAATGCCGGCAAGCGCTAAAGTAGAAAGGTTTAGCGAGTCGGTGCGCATATAGGTAATAAGGCCGCGCCTTTTGCCATTTAATTTTATGCCCTCATAGAGTTGTTGGGCTACTCTCATGGTTTTTTTAGCCGGAAAGCCGAGTCTTCTTCCTGCCTCCTGCTGGAGGGTGCTGGTGCGGAAAGGCGGCGGCGGAGTGCGGAACGACTTTTTTTGTTCGATTTTTGCCACTAACATCTTATTTTTAGCCAGTTCAGTGACAATTTTTCTCACTTCCGCCTCTTTCTTCAAATAAAGTTTATCTAGTTTTTTGTCGTTAATTTTGGCAAGGGTGGCGAGATACTCTCCATTAATCATTTTTTTTGGGGAACTGAGAACTGCCTGCCCGTCTGATTTTATTATTTTAATCTCGGAGGAAGTGTTTTTTAGGGACTGAGTTTTCTTGCCCCATAACACTCTCACTTTCCAAAATTCTTCCGATTTGAAATTTTCTCTTTCCCGCTCTCTTTCAACGATCAGGCGAACGGCTACCGATTGAACTCGGCCGGCGGAAAGGCCCTTGCGAATTTTCCGCCAGAGGAAGGGGGAGAGTTCGTATCCTACCAGGCGATCCAGCACGCGGCGGGCCTGCTGGGCGTCAAAAAGTTTAACGTCAATGTCGCGGGGTTTCGCGAGCGCCTCCTTGATGGCGCGAGGGGTAATTTCGTGGAAGGTAATGCGCTCAAAACGCAACCCTTTTTTCTTTTGAGCAAGCAATTTTTTCAGGTGGCAGGCAATGGCTTCACCCTCGCGGTCTTCATCAGTAGCAAGAATAACGCTCTTGGCTTTGGCGCTTTCTTTTTCCAAAATAGCTACGTTTTTTTGGGCTTTTTCCGGCACGATATATTCGGGAGTAAAATCTTTTTGCACATCCACTCCCAAACGGTCCACAGGCAAATCCCGCACGTGGCCGTAAGAGGAAAGCACCCGATATTCTTTCTCCAGAAAACGGCTGATAGTTTTAGCTTTAGTGGGAGACTCTACGATTACTAGTTTCATGTTATTTGTTTGTGAATAACTTTATCTTGGATAATCAATTTAAACAAAGGTGTCAAATAGTTGAAGGATCAATAGTTAAAAGATCAAAGAACAAATTTCCAATACGTTATTATTTGTTGCTTTGTACTTTGCCACTTTGTACTTTATTACTTATAATCCTTCTTCCCCCAGCTTGTCCAA
>VGKB01000036.1 GCA_016867255.1 Candidatus Moraniibacteriota bacterium | reverse complement strand
AATCAAAAAACACGGAAGGAGGGCAAAGAGCTTGTTCAAATATGGCCTCACTTACATAGCCAACTTGCTTTTTAGCAACGATATAGATAAATTTAACCAATGTTGTAAATTTTTGTCATGTACTTAGCTACAATACACTAAACTCAGCCCGCATGAAAAAGCAAAAGTACCAAAAGTCTTTGCATCGTTAATTTAACCCGGCTCACCTACCCGGGATAAGTTAAATCCTAAAGTGACTAAGTCAACTAACTTTACCGTTAATCGAGATTCTAAGAAAAAAATGTATCTTTCGGTAATAGCACTTTGTTTAGTTTAACAGTAGTGATTATGAGCAAAAAGAAACCTACATACGAAGAGTTGGAATCAAAATTGCGGGAATCCGAAGCGCTCCTGAATTCAATTAAAAAGGGAAAAGTAAATGTTTTACCTGGCGAACAGGAGTCTTTGGTAAAACAATTGAAATCGGCAACCGAAGAAAAAAAACGGCTTGCAGCTAAAAACAAGCTATTGCTCAGACAATGGATATCTACGCTTAATGCCATAAATAGTTGCGTCTGGATACTCGATAAAGACCAGCGCGTAGTACAGGCAAATAATGCTGTAATTAAAGGAATTGATTGTAACAAAAAGAATATCGTTGGTAAACATTGTTTTGAACTTGTACATGGCATAACATGCCCGATACCCGAATGCCCACTATTACACTCAAAACAAAGCCTGAAACAAAAGAGTATAGAAATAGAATTAAATGGTATCTGGGTTGAAATTATGGTTAATCCCATTCTCGATGAAAAAGGTCAATACAACGGAGCCGTGCATGTTATTACCGAAATCACCGAACGCAAGCGGGCCGAGGAGGCGCTGGCCTGCGAGCGCGACTTGCTGCAATCAGTTATGAACGGCGCCGGCAGGGCCCACCTCGTGTACCTGGACCGCGATTTTAACTTTGTGCGTGTCAATGAAACCTACGCGGCCACGTGCGGGTATCGGCCCGGGGAGATGGTCGGCAAGAATCACTTTGTGCTCTACCCACATGCCGAGAATGAGGCTATCTTCCGCCGCGTCCGCGACACCGGCCAGCCGGTCGAGATACACGACAAACCTTTCGAGTTTCCCAACCAGCCGGAACGTGGAACGACTTATTGGGACTGGACGCTGATCCCGGAGATGGATGCCGGCGGCCAGGTCACCGGACTGATCTTTTCGTTGTTCGAGACCACCGAACGGAAACTGGCGGATATGTGCCTGGAAGAAGAGCTCAACCTGAGAAATACCCTGCTGGACAATATACCCAATGGCATAGCCATGATTCTGAAGAAAGAGACCCGCGAAATTGTGGCTTCCAACAAGGCCGGACACGATATCGGTGCGGTACCGGGAAGAACATGCTACCAGACAACTGCGTTACACGATGACTTCTGTCCCTTCTGCCGTGCGCCTGAGATGTGGAAAAGCGGCCAGATGCAACAACTCGAGATCGAATACCGGGGAATCTGGTACGAGGGAATATGGGCTCCGCTTTCGAAGGATCTTTATGTCCATTACATTTTCAACATCACCGAGCGCAAGCTGGCGGAGGAGGCGCTGCGTGACCTAAATTATGCTCCATGTTGTAGCAAGTTTTCGCAAAAACCAAGTTACAACATTTGGGGAAACCTTTGGGGAGTACCCCTCTTTTTATTATTTTAGTCGGACACTAATGTATTTTTATAGTTAAGAAAATAGTATGAACAGCATAGAAAATATTCTCAAAAGCCCCATTATGGGTTATGCACACCACCGCATCATCCTTGACGATAGCGGCAAACCCGTTGACTACGAATTTTTGGAAGTCAATGCTACCTTTGAAAAACTCACAAGTCTGAAAGCAGATGATATCATCGGAAAAACTGTCAAAACAGCAATTCCCGGCATCGAAAAAGGTGAATTCGACTGGATTGGTTTTTATAGAAAGGTAGCCCTGAACGGCGGAGAAAAGGAGTTTGAGCAGTACAGCGAACCATTAAAAAAATGGTATCGTGTGCATGTTTATTCCACGGAAAAACTCTTTTTTACCACCGTGTTTGTAGATATTACTGCCAGTAAAAAGCAGAGAAAAGAGATTGAAATGTTCTTCAATCAATCACTGCACGGCTTCTTTATATGCATGCTGGACGAACCCATTGAATGGAATGATCGCACAGACAAAAAGAAAATGATAGAGTATGTATTGGATCACCAGAAGATGACACGGGTGAATCAGGCGATGCTGGATCAGTATGGAGCAGAAGAAAAGGATTTTGTGGGCATTACTGTTCGTGAACTTTTCAAACACGACCTTGACCACGCCAGAGAAATCCGGACAGGGTTGTTTGATAAGGGTAAATTGCATGTAGAAACCTATGAGCAGAAATTGGATGGTACTCCTTTTATCATTGACGGTGATTACATCTGTTTGTATGACGATGAGGGGCGGATTACCGGTCATTTTGGTGTTCAGGTGGATGTTACCGAGCGGAAAGAAATGGAAGATGCCCTTCGTATAAATCAGCAACGATTTTCCCAGGCACAAACCTTTGCTCGTGCTGGTAACTGGGAGTATGATATGCAGTCAGAAAAACTGTATTGGTCTCCTGAGTGTGAAGCTCTCTTTGGTTTGGACAAAGGTTCGTTTGGAGGAACCTTTGAGGATTTTGTATCGTTTATTCATCCGGATGACAGAGAATATGTTGCCGAAGTCAACAAGACGATTACTGACTTGAAAGAGGAGAAAACCCTCGATTATGAACACAGAATTGTAACACAATCCGAAAAAGTCCTTTGGGTGAGGGAATCGGCCGGAGTTGTTCGCGATCAGGAAGGGAACCCTGTAAAAATAAATGGATTTATTCTTGATATCACCGAACGCAAAAAGGCCGAGCTGGAAATTCAGTTGAGTAATAATGTATTGCTAATGATCGCTCAAAAAAAGCCTTTGGCTGATATTTTGGAAACGCTTTGTTGTTTTACAGAAGAAGTTGACTCTAATATACGGGCGTCTATCCTGCTTTTTGATGCTAAAAAAAATATCTTGGTGCAGGGAGCCGCACCAAACCTTCCTGCCGACTATAATGCTCTTATGGAAGCAGGACTGCCCATTGGCAATAATGTAGGCAGTTGTGGTACAGCTGCGTTTACCGGCAAACTTGCCATAGCCGCCGATATACAAAACGATCCTAAATGGATGCCCTACACCGCATTTATCGAAAAAACCCGCATGCATAATCTAAACGCCTGCTGGTCGTTGCCTATTCTTTCAGCAAATGGAGAAGTGCTGGGTGCATTTGCCAATTATCATCGTAAAACGGGAGAACCAACATCAGAGAGTCTTCGCACACTGAAATGGGCAACGCAAATCGCCGTTATGGCGATAGAAAAGTACCGGATCGAAGAAAAACTCCTTCAATCTCAACAAAACCAGAAAATTTTGCTCGACAATATCCAAACCCAAACCTGGTATCTTACTGATGAAACAACCTACGGAACACTGAATCAGGCTCATGCCGATTTCAATGGTGTCAAAATCGAAGATCTTGCCTTCAAGAATTTGTACGACATTTTTCCAAAAGATATAGTCGATGTCTGCAAACAGTCCAACACCGAAGTGTTCAGCACAAAAAAGACTGTGCATACCGAAGAGTGGGTGCCTCATGCATCTGGCGAAAAAAGATTAATTTCTATTGTAAAAACACCTAAATTACGAGATGATGGTACAGTGGAATATGTTGTGTGTGCTGCTGAAAATATCACAGAAACCAAACAATTTCAGGTTACCCTTGAACTGCTCATTAATATGGCTAAATCTTTTATTAATATTCCTCTCGAAAGTATTGCTGATGAAATAAATAATGCGCTCAAACAAATGGGACTATTTGTTAATGCTGACAGAGCTTACATTTTTGATTACGATTGGAGTAATAATGTTTGTAATAATACCTATGAGTGGTGTGCCGAGGGCATTAGTGCAGAAATTGAAAATCTACAACAAGTGCCGATTGAGGTTATCCCCTGGTGGATTGATGCCCATAAACTAGGCAATACTCTTTCAATTCCCGATGTTGCGGCATTAGATGAAAATGATGGTGTAAGAGAAATTCTTGAACCGCAAGGTGTAAAAAGCTTAATGACACTTCCGCTCATGAATCACGGAAAATGTGTGGGGTTTATTGGCTTCGACTCAGTTAGCTCACACCATACTTATACACCCAGAGAAGAAACCCTACTATTGGTTTTTGCCGAATTAATTGTAAATATTCAGAATCGTATTGCACTTGAGGGTTCACTAATCCTTGAAAAAGAAAGAGCAGAAAATGCCAACCGTGCAAAAAGTGAATTTCTTGCAAACATGAGCCACGAAATTCGCACACCCATGAACGCTATATTAGGGTTTAGTGAAGCACTGTATTTTAAACTAGACGATAGTAATCACAAGAAAATGATAAAATCTGTGCTAAACAGTGGCAATCTTTTACTTTCACTATTAAACGATATATTAGACCTCTCAAAAATTGAATCGGGCAAACTCGAAATGTCACCGCAACCAACTGATTTAATACACCTTGTAAATGAGATAAAAATGCTTTACGAAGAGAAAGCACTCAAAAAAGGTATAAGTATAGTTGTTAATACAAGCGAAGATTTCCCGAGTATTCTGCGATTAGATGAAATAAGAATGAAACAGATTGTTTTTAATGTAGTTGGCAATGCCATTAAATTTACTCATAAGGGGTATGTTTTTATTAGCATTGACATTGCAAATAAAGCTGACGATAAGGGAGATCTGATTATAAATATAGAAGATACAGGAATTGGTATTGCGAAAGAATACCACGACACGATTTTTGAAGCCTTTAAGCAGCAAGCAGGTCAGATTAACAGGCAGTATGGAGGCACCGGTCTCGGACTTGCAATTACCAAAAGGCTGGTTGAAAAAATGGATGGGCAAATCAATGTGCAGAGCGAATTAAATAAGGGATCTGTTTTTACTATCACTATACCAAATGTTGAATTTAATATGGCGGAATTCCCCAGAAACAATTTATTAACAATTGAAGGCAACATAAAATTCAAAAACGCTACAGTTCTGGTAGTTGATGACATATATACAAATATCGAAACATCCGAAAACTTTTTATATCAGTTAGACTTAAAAGTAACAACAGCCGAAAATGGAGAAATTGCACTAGAATTTTTAAAGCACAGCATACCCGACTTAATACTGCTCGATATACGTATGCCCGGTATAGATGGTTTTGAGGTGGCAAAACGAATTAAAGAAAACCCAAAAACCGCTCATATCCCTATTATTGCATATACTGCTTCGGTGTTTAGCTCCGAAAAAATTGAGTTTTCTAAGCATTTTAACGGCGCATTATATAAACCCGTAAAAAAAAGTGAGTTGATGGCTGTTTTGGCAAAACATTTAGAATATAGTATTGAAACTGATGATAATAAGGATAAGGACATAGGTATTACAGAAATTGCAGAAAAAATAAGCCCCGAACTGCAAAAACTTATTCCCGAAATAGTTGATGAGCTAAAGCAAAAGTTCATGCCTCAATGGGAAGATATAAAGGAGCAGTTAGTTTTATTTAAAATTGAAAATTTTGCAAACAATTTGAGAAACTTTGCAAAAAAATACAGCTTGACTCTACTGATTAACTATTCAAATATGCTCATTGAAGGCATAGAGCATATTGACTTAGATTTAATTAAAGAAACTGTGGCGAAGTTTCCACGTATAATTGAACGTTTTGAATCACTAAATAAAACTTAAATGCTATGAAAAAGGAAATATTTATTCTTGTTGTTGACGATAATAAGGAGAATCTGCGTATTGTTGTTAACTATTTGCAGGACAAAGGCTACCAAATGGCTTTAGCCCTTGACGGGGAAAAAGCTCTTAAAATCCTTGAAACATCGAAGATAGATTTAATACTGCTAGATATTATGATGCCCGTGATGGATGGATTTGAAGTTTGTAAAATTATTAAGGCAAATTATGCGACCAAAGATATTCCGATTATCTTTTTAACTGCCCTTACCGAAACCAATGATATAGTGAAAGGGTTTGAGCTGGGTGGGGTTGACTATATAACTAAGCCTTTTATTAAAGAGGAGTTATTCGCCCGGGTTTCGGCCCATATAAAAATTAAAATGATGCTCGACTATTTAAAGGATGATGTTGAATACACCAGAAGCTCCCGTAATATCTTTATGAGGTCACTACTTGATTTTGGAAAAATAATAGACCCACAACATTAGTGTCCACTAAAAATTAAAGCACAATTGAGGACTGCTGACTTCATAGATATCATCCACAGATTCTGGCTTTTCGAAGAGTTCCCTGATCGGAGTCTTGTCGAAAAGCGACATACTGTGGATACGAAGCACATCAAAGGTACTTCGGTTAAGCCTGAGGTCATGCTCAATAATAGCAACAAGACAATAAGCTGTAATGTAAAGACAAAGGACCTGGTGTTTGTTGTTACATTGCCCCCGAAATGCTAACACGGACAATATGGGTAAGTTGTTTGTCATGGTTTTTGCCTGGTGACGTAAACGCCAGCCGGGCAAATACCATAAGTGGTTTATCAGCCCGAACGTTTTCTTCTTTTTGATCTATTATCATCATTTCGGATTCGGCTGGCACATGTAACATTTCTTGTCGTTGTTGCACCCGGATTCGCGCCTTTACACTCAATATAAATCCAATATACCTTGACTATTTCCTTGCTCCGATCACCTTTGTACCGCGACTCTGTGCAAGTGCCCTTTATTTAAATTTTATACCGTGACAGCTTACCGGCTCCGATCAACATTGTACCGCGACCGCGCCTTATCCTAAAATTCATTGTACCCGGATTGCAAAAACCACGCCATACCCGCCTTGCACCGTGACAACATATCGGCCCCGCTGGCGCGGGTAACCAAGACTCTGCCCGGATGCTGGCGTCGGGTAACACAACCTCCCCATATTGCCGGGCCGTTGTGCTTAATAATTGGGACCCCCTACAATAGATAAATCATGATTAGGAAACTAATAAATAAACCGGAAAATCTGTCAGCTGATTCAGTTTTTCAGATTATTGAAATCTATTTTACTGGACAATATAAAACAATCCGGCAATCTGATTCTAAGTTAAAAATTAAGAGGCTATATAAGTATCAATCAAATGGATGGGAGACAATCCAGAGACAATTGAGTTTTAGGGATTCAGGATATTTTCAGGTGGATAATAACTCTCTTTCGTTTTCGATAGACTTAACAAAACAAATAGTGTTTTGGACACTTATGGCGGCATCTGGAATGTTTATATTGTGGAAACTTTTTCATTTATCATTTCTTTTAACACTCATCTTAATCTTTGTCCCTATATTAATTGGTTGGAGTATTGGACTAATTGGGTTAAAACAATTTGTCGACCTGCAGATAGATGCAATTTCTAAAAGATTAAATGATTAATATATTTTAAATAATATGGAACTGATTATTATAGCCTGCATTATTCATAAAAGCTGAAAAAAAAGGGGGTTTTTGTTCTTCATTTACAACTTAATTAGTTATATTTGAAGTGATTACAACAAAAAACACCCCTTGTACAATGATAGACAAAAAAAATGACA
>VGKB01000035.1 GCA_016867255.1 Candidatus Moraniibacteriota bacterium | reverse complement strand
GTAGCCAAAGTTGCCGGAAGCCCGATGGGCGGTAATGTAGGCCCTGCCCACATTGGAATCCGGATCAATGGAGAAAAATTCTTTTTTGAAACGGAAAGAAAGCGAATCTTGGCGTAATTTTTTTATCTCTCTGTTGTTTAATATGTCCGGGCGCATGGTTAAACGGCCTAAATTGACCAGCAATTTGGTCAATAAATGTTCTTCCTCTTTCGGGGTGTAGAAATAACTGGCGTATTGGCCGAGAATACCGGAACCGGTATGCATAAAGAATACTAGCTGGTCTTCAAAAACTCCGAGCCGGTCCGCTTTTTCCCGGTCTTCTATTTTTTCTACCCGCATTAGATCCAAGAAATGATTGCCCGCCATACCCAGAATTCCGAGCCGAAGCTGTGCCATGCGCAGAAAAAGCGGCGGTATTGCAGCTTTAATGCTTCCTGTATCGGGTATTTCGTCGGCGGAAAATTCATTGCCGTGCTGGAAAGTGTTTTGAATTTCCTGTTCCAAGAAAGGCCATTCTTTATTGAGGTTTTTAGTTAGCCCTTTAGTGCCGAAACGGCAAATGTCAAGGACGGTCTGCCAGTTTATTGGAGTGCCGATTGGCTTTTGGGTCGGGACGGCCTGAACGAGCTTCCGGAAAATCTCATCAATCTTTTCTTTGCTTACCTTGGATGAGGCGAGCGACAAACCAAACATCCGCATGCCGCAGTTAGGCGCAGTATCCATTATTTGCGGCAAAAAGCGATCGGCGGCCACCGCCACGCCCGTGGGGCATTTCCGGCCCTTTTTGGGGTGCACGTCGGACAGGACGGCTATCTGTTTAAATACCCCTTGCGTCTCCGCAATGCCCTGCAGTTGCGCTAGGGTAGTTTCATCAGGAAAAAGAGCGCTTTGCAAGTGAAAAATGATAGGAACGCCGTTTCCGTGAGCTTGATAACGATATTGATAAGGTGAGATTTTTTGGTAATTTTTCATTGGATACAAGCTTGGTAAGTCTTTCATAACACAAATTGGGGGCTATTTAATGTCTTTGATTATATATTCTTTTCTCCCTTGAGGCGTTGCCACTTCAGTTTTTTCTCCCTTCCCTTTTCCCATCAGGGCTTTACCCAAAGGCGACTGGTGAGAAATCTTGCCTTCGCTGGGGCTTGTCTCGGGAACGCCGACCAAACATACGGAAATTTCTTTATCAGAATGGGATTGGCAAAGTTTAACAATACAGCCGACGTCCACCTTATTTTTTTTGCCTCCCGCCACCACCTGGGATTTTTCAATAGTGTGGCGGAGCCAGTTTATGCGCCTTTCGTTTTCGCTCTGCTGGGCTTTGGCCGCGGAGTAATCGGCGTTTTCCGAAAGATCGCCGTGCTCCTTGGCGGATTTAATGGCTTTGCCGAGCTTTATGCGCCGCTCCAAACACTTCTCCAGCTCTTTTTTGAATTTATTTAAACCTTCTAGGGTAATGAGATTAGACATTGATGAATTAAGTTACTGTTGGTGGGTGATGTAGGATTCGAACCCACGACTTTCTCGGTGTAAACGAGACGCTCTACCAACTGAGCTAATCACCCACGGGTATTGATAAACTTGATAAACTGACAGGTAGGCGCAGAGGGATTCGAACCCCCGACCAATGGCTTAAAAGGCCACTGCTCTACCAGCTGAGCTATGCGCCCGAGCAATCCTCTACGTAAATAGAGCGGTTGTCAATCACTCGGCAAACAAAAAACCTTCCTAATTCATTAGGATTACACTGCTAATATTCTTCCATTGCTGTTATTAGCAAAGCTCAAGAAAAGCCGCCTGTCAACCTAAAATCTATTTTGCCTCCTTATGCAAAGCGTGTTTGCGGCAATGGGGACAGAATTTTTTAAGCTCAAGTTTTTCCTTGTGCTGTTTTTTATTCTTCTTGACACGGTAATTCACGTTTTTGCAAGCGGAGCAAACGAGCTTGATGTATTGTTCACTGATTCGGGTCATTGTTACAGTTTATAAAGTTAACAAAGTTTTTAAAGTTAATAAAGAATAATTCTATTCTTTGGGGTACCGTATTTTTCTTGACAAACTTTACGAATTTTGTAACTTTTCGAACTAATCCTTCCATTGATTTATTAACCCCACCAATTCTTCTTTCTTATCTTCCAGCAGTTTTTGAGACCGCGTCTCAATATTCAGCCGCAGCAGCGGCTCGGTATTGGACTTGCGCACATTGAAGCGCCAATTAGGATATTCAATGGAAAGGCCGTCAATTTCTTCAAATTTGGCGTCTCCGTACTTTTTTTTAAGCTTTTTTAAAATCTCATCCTTATTTTCGGCTTGGAAGTTGATTTCGCCGGAAACAAAGTAGTTTTCCGTTATTTCGGCTAACGCTTCAGTGAGGGCCATTTTCCTTTCATTCAAGTAGACGATGACGAGGATCGCTGGAATAAGCCCATTGTCGCAGTAAAAATAATCCGCGAAGTAAAAATGGCCGGAGCTTTCTACGGCCATAAAGGCGTCTATCTCTCTCATCTTGGCTTTAATAATGGCGTGGCCAACTCGGCTCGGCACGGCGGCGCCCCCATATTTTTCAATAGTTTCTTTAACGGTCCAAACGATTCGCGGATCATAAACCACTTTCTTACCTTTGTTCTCGGGCCGATCCAGCATTATCTTAGCAAGCAATGCCCCCAGATAGCAGCCCTCAATGTCCTTTCCTCCTTTTTCGTAGATAAAACAGCGATCAGCATCCGCGTCCCAAGAAAATCCGAGGTCCGCTCCGCTCTCGGCCACCGTTTTTTTCATCTCATCACGATTTTCAGGAACCAACGGGTCCGGGCGGCCCTTGGGAAAATTGCCGTCCGGCTCGCAGTTGAGCTCCACCCATTCAATTGGAGCGTTCTTTAGGATTTCTTGGATGAACTTTCCCGCCAAGCCGAAGTTGGCGTTAATTGCTATCTTTTGAGGCCTCAGGTTGTCTAATTTACTAAAGCTGCGGACTTTTGCCCCGTAATCGGCCAAAATATCTTTTTGGGTTAAATTTCCCGGCTTTTTTTTCAGCGAAAAGCCTTTTTTGCTTGCCATTTCTTTGATTTCGGGGAGCTTGTTACCCTCGTAAATCGGACTGCTTTCCCGCTCCACCAATTTCATCCCGTTATATTCCTTGGGATTGTGCGAAGCGGTGATAGTGATGCCGCCGTCAAAACCGTAATGGCCAACCGCAAAGTAGAGCATATCAGTGGAAATTGTGTTGATATCCACCACATTGACGCCGGCTTTAAGCAATCCTTCTTTAGCGGCTTCCCACATTTTCGGCGAGGAAAGTCGGATATCTTTTCCGAGCGCCACCGTTTTGGGTTTGATGACAGCGGCGAAGGCCTGAGCAATTTTGTAAGCGTCCCTTTCGTTTATCTCGGAAGGATAAATGCCGCGAATGTCATAAGCTTTGAAAATATTAGGATTCATAAAGGGCAACTAAACGAGTGAATTTTTGGGCGCTTATTTTTCTCTTATCGTCTTTTCCATTTCTCTCTGTTCTTTGGAGCTGCGAAAGCCCGTACCGGCGGGAATCAGTTTTCCGATAATCACACTTTCTTTAAGTCCGGTTAATTTATCCTCTTTCCCAGTAAGAGCGGCATCAATAAGCACTTGCGGCGTTTGCTGGAAGGAGGCGGCTGCCAGAAAACTTTCGGTGGTAAGGGAGACTCGGGTAATGCCCAAAAGCATCTCTTCGCCTTTGGCCGGTTTTCCTTTCCGCGCTGAGACTTCCCTGTTTTCGTTCTGGAAGCGCAGTTTGCTGATAATCTCTCCGGTAAGCATACCGGTGTCGCCCTCCTCTTTAATCTTTATTCGGGAAAACATTTGCTTAATGATGATTTCAATGTGGCGATCGTCAATACTTTCCCCTTGACTGGCGTAGACATTTTGAATTTCCCGGATAATATAACGGCGTACGGCTTCTCGGCCGGAAGTGCGGTAAATTGTCATCAAATCCAAACTACCGGGAGAAAGCGCTTGACCGGGACTGACCAAGTCCCCTACCTCCACTTGTGAGTGGGTGCCGGCGGGCAGTTTGTAAGTTACGACAACTTTTCCGCGGCTTTCACTGCTTTTTTCCGCGGCCTCTTCCGCTTTTTTGGCTTCAAGGGCGGTGGCTTCAATGCCGATATTAATCTGTCCTTTCTCTTTTTTCACAAAGGCGACTTTGCCGGAAACTTCACAAACTTCCGATCTTCCTTTGGGGGAGCGAGCTTCAAATATTTCTTCTACACGAGGCAGACCCTGCACAATGTCTTCTTTGACCACGCCTCCCGTGTGGAAAGTTCTCATAGTAAGTTGAGTTCCCGGCTCTCCGATGGCTTGGGCGGCCACAACACCTACCGCCTGGCCCAGATCAACTAATTCATTTTTTCCCAAGTCGTAGCCGTAACATTTTTGGCAAATGCCGCCGCTTCCGGCTTTACAGTTTACCACTGAACGCAGCCGTACTTTTTTAATCTCCGCGGCGTCTTCAATTTTTTCGGCCGATTCTTTACTGATAAGCTCTCCCGCCCGCACCAAAAAGTTTTTTTTGCCCGGGAGTTTAATGTCTTCCAAGGCGTAGCGTCCTTCCAATCGCCCGGCGTAGCTGTTGCCAGTATATTCGGAGTCCTCTCGGAAATAAAAGGCGCCATCGGAATCACCGCAGTCTTTTTCCCGGACGATTACTTCTTGGGCCACGTCAACCAGCCGGCGGGTAAGATAGCCGGCGGTGGCGGTACGAAGAGCCGTGTCGGTCATACCTTTGCGGGCGCCGTGGGTGGAAATAAAGTATTCCAGAACGTTTAATCCTTCCTTGAAGCTGTCCCGGACGGGCAGCTCAATAATGTCGCCGGCCGGGTTGACCATAAGCCCCCGCATGCCTGTCAGCTGGTTTAGCACTGCCATACTGCCGCGGGCCTTGGAATTAACGATGGCAAAGACCGGACCCTCTTTGTTAATATTTTTTTCTACTTCTTCGGCAATTTTGTCGCGGCAGCCGTTCCAAATCTGAATCACTTGGTTCTTTCTTTCCGATTCTGTAAGAAATCCCTTTTGATATTGTTCCTCCACTTCCTCAACTTGCTTTTCCGCCTGGCGCAAAAGCTCTTCTTTTTCTGCCGGCACAGACAGGTCGCTCATGCTCCAGCTCAGTCCGGAGGCGGTAGCTTGCTCAAAACCGAGCACTTTCAGCTTGTCAATAAACTCAACGGTCTCTTTTTGGCCGAAGCGCGCAAGCGACAGAGCGACAATTTTTTTGATCTTAGATTTGTCCAGCTGTTCGTTGACGAAGCCGAAAGATTCAGGAAGGATCTCAAAAAGCAAGATGCGGCCAATGCAAGTTTCTATTGTCTGGTCCGGGAAAGCCACTTTAATGGGCGCCTGAATGTGGACTTTTCCGTTTTGGTAGGCGAAGATGGCTTCTTCCGGCGAAGAAAAATGCTTCCCTGCTCCCCTTGCTTTGGGATTTGTGGTGGTAATGTAATATATTCCCAGGACTACTTCTTGGGAAGGAATGGTGATAGGATCGCCGGTGGACGGTTTCAAGAGGTTTTTGCTGGAGAGCATCATTTCTTTCGCCTCCCAGCGGGCTTCCATGGTGAGCGGCACATGCACGGCCATCTGGTCGCCATCAAAGTCGGCGTTAAAGGCGGTGCAAACCATTGGATGGATTTGGATTGCCTGCCCTTCAATTAAAAGCGGTTGAAAAGCTTGGATACTAAGCCGGTGCAAAGTTGGAGCGCGATTTAGGAGCACAAAGTGGTCGGAAATAATTTCTTCCAAAATTTCGTAAGCCCGGGTGTCTTCCTGATCAATCAGCCGTCCAGCGGTCCGCACGTTGTGGGCAAAACCACCTTCAATTAGTTTGCTGATTATGAATGGTTTGTAAAGTTCCAAAGCCATTCTTTTGGGGATGCCGCACTGGTGCAGTTTGAGGTATGGCCCGACGACGATCACACTGCGGCCGGAGTAGTCCACCCTTTTCCCCAGCAAATTTTGGCGGAAGCGGCCCTGTTTCCCTTTAAGCATATCGGCCAGCGAGCGCAGAGCCCTTTTCTGCCCGGTGGAAGCGGCTACCGCCACCTGATTGCGGCGGGCTGAATTGTCAAAAAGGGAGTCCACCGCTTCTTGGAGCATTCTTTTCTCATTGCGGCTGATTACTTCAGGAGCGCCCAGCTCCAACAATTTTTTCAGGCGGTTGTTGCGATTGATGATGCGGCGATAGAGGTCGTTAAGGTCAGAAGTGGCGAAGCGTCCGCCGTCCAGCTGGACCATAGGACGCAGGTCGGGAGGCAGAACGGGAATCACCGTTGGTAGCATCCAGGCGGGATGGATCCCGGCTTTTTCCAGACTTTTAAGGAGGCGCAGCCGCTTGGCAAGCTTATTGCGGCCGGACTCGCGGCTCTTGCGAAATTCTTCCTCCACTTGGGCGATTAATTTTTTAATGTCTACCTCCAACAGGATTTTCCTTAACGCCTCGGCGCCGCTGCCGGCCTCAAAGGAAGTAGCGTAAAATTCGCCCAGATACTGATATTCTTTTTCGGAAAGAATTTGGAAAAGGCGGATTTTTTCAATTTCCTTCAATCGCTCCTCTTTCTTTTGCTGGAGCTTGGTTAGCTTTTCGTGAGCTTCTTTGGATTTTTTCTTGAGTTGTTTTTTTATGGACTCGGTTTTTTCCCGAAACTCGTTTTCAATAATGGCCTTGAACTCTTCTTTCTTCATTTCATCCACCCGGGTGATGATGTAGCCGGAAAAATAGACAATTTTTTCTACTTGTTTCACGGTAAGGCCAAGCACGATGCCAATTTTGCTGGAACTGCCGCGGGTGAACCAGATATGAGCCACCGGAGCGGCCAGTTGGATATGCCCCATTCTTTCCCTTCGCATGGCGGAGCGGGTAACCTCCACACCGCACTTATCGCAAACAATTCCCTTGTAGCGGATGCGGCGGTATTTGCCGCAATAACACTCCCAATCCTTGCTGGGGCCGAAAATACGTTCACAGAAAAGGCCGTCCATTTCATAGCGCTGGGTGCGGTAATTGATGGTTTCCGGTTTAGCCACTTCCCCATGGGACCATTCCAATATTTCCTCAGGGCTGGCAAGGCGAAGGCGGATGGATTCAAAATCGCTGACTTGAGAAGAAGTTTGCATAATGATTATGATGGGTTAGGTATTGTGGGACTAGATTTTGGAATTGGTTCTCTCCCGGGGATTTCTCTCTTCGCCGGTTTGCTCCAGCCGGACATTCAAGCAAAGCGCCTTTAATTCATTGATAAGCACGTTCAAGGAAGCCGGCAAGCTGGGATTTTTAATCTCTTCCCCTTTGATTATTGATTCGTAAGCGCGGGAGCGGCCCATAATATCGTCCGATTTAATGGTCAAAATTTCTTGCAGGGAGTGGGCGGCGCCGTATCCTTCCAGGGCCCAAACTTCCATTTCACCGAAGCGCTGGCCGCCAAACTGGGCTTTTCCTCCCAGGGGCTGTTGAGTGATAAGCGAATAAGGCCCGACCGAGCGCATGTGAATCTTATCTTCTACTAGGTGGTGCAGTTTCATGACATAAATTATTCCCACGGTAGTTTCGTTATCAAAATGCTCACTGTTAAGGCCATCGCGCAAGCGGATTTTTCCGCTTTTCGGCAAGCCGGCTCTTTCCAGTTCCGCTTCAATTTGCTCTTCTTTCACTCCGGCCAAGACGGGACTGGCTGCTTTGTAAGAAAGTTTTTGGGCGGCCCAGCCCAAGTGGGTTTCCAAGAGTTGTCCGATATTCATTCGGGAGGCAACTCCCAATGGGTTTAGCACAATATCCACCGGAGTGCCATCAGGCAAGAAAGGCATATCCGCTTCCGGTAAGATTCTGGCAATTACCCCTTTGTTTCCGTGGCGGCCGGCCAATTTGTCGCCTACCGCGATTTTGCGGAATTGAGCGATGCGAACTTGGACCTGCTTGATTACTCCGCTTTGCAGTTTATCTCCCTTCTCGCGGGAAAAAATCTTAATTTCAATTACTTTACCTCTCTCACCGTGGGGCAGGTAAAGAGAGCTGTCTTTTACTTCGCGGGACTTCTCGCCAAAAATAGCGCGCAGCAGTCTTTCCTCGGCGGTGAGCTCCCCTTCTCCTCGGGGAGTAATCTTCCCTACCAAAATATCCCCTGACTTTACTTCGGCGCCAATTCTTACGATTCCATCTTCGGAAAGATTGCGCAAACGATCCTCGCCGATATTGGGAATGTCGCGGGTGACCAATTCCGGACCGAGTTTGGTATCCCGGACATCAATGCTGTAATCT
>VGKB01000034.1 GCA_016867255.1 Candidatus Moraniibacteriota bacterium | reverse complement strand
TCGTTTATGACAATAATCTATCATACTACCCGCCGCCCTTTTTTCCCACCGGCACACACTATTCAGTTGACCTGTGGGAGGAAATACAGAAGTAGTGTACTAAGTACTAAGTACTGGGAACTGGGAACTAAGTTACAAATGTTGTATTTTTCCTGTTTCTTCCAGCTTCTTTACGACATCGGAGACCAATTGGGATTTATTGCGATCACAGATTAGAATCGCGTCCTCCGTATCCACGATGATCAAGTTTTTTACGGCAATGGTAGCAATAAGTTTGTTTGTGCCGTAAACCAACAGGTTTTTGCTATCAAAATTGATGTGTTCCCCTTTAACAAAGTTTTCTTTGCCGTTAGCTGTCAGAGCATTTTTTAATGCCGTCCAAGATCCCACATCACTCCAGTTTAGCTTTAAAGGAATCACCAATATTTTCGGCTCGTTTTCCAAGATCGCGTAATCTATGCTGATTTTGTCCATCTGGGGAAATTCCTTTTCCAAAACTTTCTCAAATTTTCTTGTTCCAACGGCCCGGTTAATCCGGACCAGCCTCCGGTAAATATCCGGGGCGTAACGGCCAAATTTTTCAATGATTGCGCTGGTTTTCCATAAAAACATCCCGCTATTCCAAAAAAAATAGCCGCTTTTCAAATACTCTTTCGCGGTCTCAAAATTAGGTTTTTCCACAAACCGTTTGGCTCGGTAAACTGCGACTCCATCCAATTCTTTTAATAGGCGCCCCTTCTCAATGTAGCCGTAGCCCGTTTCCGGCGCGCTGGGCTTTATGCCAAAAGTAATCAAACAATCAGCGGACTTGCTAAGAAATTTTTCGGCTTGGCCAATCGCCTTAAGCAGTAATTCGGGGTTTTTGATGAAATGGTCGGCGGCGAACACTCCCATTGTCTCGTCACCGCATTTTTTGGAAATCACCGCTGCCGCCAGCGCCACACTGGGGGCAGTACCCCGACCAACCGGCTCTGCCAAGATATTCTCTTTGGGAAATTCCAGTAATTCTTTTTCCACCTCTAATACATATTCCTTGTTAGTAACGATATAAATGTCATCAGGATCCACAATCTCTCTCATGCGCATATAAGTTTCCTGAAGCATAGTTTTGCCGGAAATGAGGCACTGGAACTGTTTGGGTTTTTCCTGCCGACTCACCGGCCAAAGCCGTGTTCCTTTTCCTCCCGCGAGAATTACAATTTTCATTCCTTAGTTCGTAAAGTTTAAAAGTATAAAAGGAAATATAATTCACACAAACCAAACAGGGTCTATTTTACTTTTAAACTTTTATTTTTTCAACTCCCTCCAAGCTTGGGGGCAAAATTTTTAGCTTATGACTAGACATTTACAAATTTTCCCCCCTAAATAACATAGAGAGCCCCTTTCAACTAAGGATTCCTAACTTATTAAGCATGCCTGCAAAAGTATATTTTCTGCCAGCGGTTTTTAATTCTCTTAACACTAGTGCTAAAACTATCGCTTTTTGGCGAAAAATCAGTCAGGAGAGAGACCGCCAATCGGAAATCCATCTCTTTTTGGTATTTGAAGGAAGAAACACTCATGAAACTTACCTTTTAGGCCAAGAACTTTGGAAAATTGGAAGCGCCAATATAACCGAAGCGATTCTTAACCGCCAAGCTTTCTTAAACCCCGAACAGATCTGTGAATCAATAATTAAATTGTTCAATGATTATTTTCTCTCCTTCCGAGAGAGAAGTTCCCTCCAAAATTGGAATGAACTTCATCTTGTCGCGGGAGTTGCCACCGAAAGTGCCCTATATTTCACCCGGATGGGCGACGCGAGAGTGCTGTTCTCCCGCCACAAAAACCTTTTTGTGGCCGATGAAGACATATCTTCCAATCGTTCCCCCCAATTCCAGCCGCCACTTTCCGAAATTGCTGAAGGAAGCTTGCGCAGCGGAGATCGCATTCTCATCACTACTCCCGCCCTACTCCAACTGTTTTCATTAGACGACCTCGCAACGTTTATCAATCCTCAAAATTTTTTTGGCGCCTTTGCCAATATCATTAAAAGCATTGAGATATCCAGAAACTCCCTCAATCTTTCTTTTCTGTGGGGAGAAGTATCCCCGGCCGATCCCCAAAAAGAGGCGGCCATCCAAAGGGCAGCCGGCGCAAAAATTAAACAAAGTCAAATTGGAGGTCTAGATTTTTGGGAATTCAATCTTTTGGGGCAAGCGCCTCAAACAAAGGGAAAAACTCGCCATTCGGCTTTATTGCCGTGGGGAAGGATTCTCCAAGCGCTATCCAGTTTGATCTCCCGCGGCATTAAGAATCTCGGCAAAATTATCTATTTCCCCTTGCGGCCGATATTTACAAAAATTAATTCTCTCCCCCCTCTGCGAAAGACTATTCTACTTTCCTGTTTTTTGGTTTTTTTGGCCTTTTTGGGTTACGTCAGCTTATCCATTCTTAATCAGCCAAAACCGAATGTTGTCACGATAGATTATCAAGCCGCCTTCAGTGAAGCGGAAAAACTGCGCCAAGAAGCCCAAAGCGCCCTTATCTACCAAGACGAAGAAAAAGCTCGCAAAAATCTGACCCAAGCCATAAACCTGCTCGACCAAGCCACCCATTCCGGCGAATGGGGAATTAAAGCGCTTAAACTAAAGCGGGGAATTGAAGAGGAGCTTGCCGGCCTGGAAAAGATAGAAAATATTAGCGAGGCGACAAAAATCTGGTCCGCCCCCACCGACAAAGGTACCTTTAAAAAACTGGCTTGGGTTAAAAGCGGCTCCCTGCATTTAATTTCAGAAAAATGGTTTGGAGACCTAAAAATTACCGACGCAAGTGTTACGCCTGAAGACTACCAAAGGGACCAATTTGATCTCACGGATAAAAATATTTGGTTTATCAAAGCCCTTGATCGGTCCCTGATCATTCTGCCTCAAGAAAAATCCATGATCGTGGTTAACCCAAACGAAAAAACCATTTCAGCAAAGAAGCCCCTCGGGAATGAATTTAAGGAAAGCTTTTCCGCCGCGGGCTCATTTGACAACAATGTTTACTTCTTTGATCCCGGGGAAAATGAGATCAAACTTTTTGCTTATGAAAACGATAATCTGGCTTTCAAGCGCAATTGGCTCAAACCGGAATCCCGCGATGAGTTCAAAAATAGTCCCGTACTGAGTTTAGCAATTGACGGCAGTATTTATTCGCTGACGCTAAACGGTCAAATCTCGCGCTTCTCCGGCGGCAAGAAAACCAACTGGAAAGCTGAAGATTTGACCGCCAAAATTGAAGGGAAAGGAAGCGTTTTACTCACTAACGCCGCCTTAAAAAATTTATACGTACTTAACCCGGAAAACAAAAAAATAATCGCTTTTGAAAAAGAAACCGGCAAATTAAAATTTCAAATTCAAAACAATCTGCTCGGCCAAGCGGTGGATTTTCAAATAGACGAGGGGAAAAAAGAGATATATTTTATTATTCCTAAGGCGTTGTTCAAAGTGAACTTTAATTAAAAATAATCTATCCCGTATGTACTATCTTATATCTTTGTTTAACTGGAATGAGAAAAGAGAGGTTTCCGCCGATTCCCTTTACAAAAAAGGGGATGCGGTTGTTTGTGATTTGGGATTCGGTAAACACTTGGGAAAGGTAATCTCTCCAGTAAAAGAAGAGGACAGGAAAGACACTCCTGCCTCACCCGAAATTCAGTGTGTGATTCTAAGAAAAGCCACTACCAAAGAAAGAGAAAAAACTGACCTGTCTTCTGAAAGAAGAAGTGAATTGATGCAAAAATGCCGCCACCTCATAAAAAAATACGCCCTGCCGATGAAGCTGGTAGGAGTGGATATCTCTATTGATGGCGGAGGAATTGTTTTTGGATTCACGGCGGAGGAAAGAATAGATTTTCGGGTCTTGGTGCGGGAACTTTCCGCCATGTTTCAAAAATCAGTTCGGCTGCAGCAAATCGGCTCCCGGGATGAGGCAAAAATTCGGGGAGGAATGGGGCCATGCGGCCGCCCTCTCTGTTGTCTTTCCGGCATCGCGGCCATCCAAAGTATTTCTACCGAAATGGCAAGATTACAACAGATCAGCCACCGCGGTAATGAACGGCTTTCCGGATGTTGCAACCGTCTGATGTGCTGCTTGGCTTTTGAACAAGACACATACGAAAAAATGCGCGCCAAACTTCCCGATATCGGCAATCAGGTAAAAACTTCTTTAGGCAAAGGGGTGGTAGAAAATCTCAAAATACTTTCGCAGGAAGTAGGGGTAAAACTAGACTCAGACCCAAGCAAGGTAGTTTGGTTAAAAGTGGATGAGATAAGTAAGTCCTAATAAACATAAAATTTATTTTGATGAAGGAGGACAAACAAAAATCGGATAAAATACCCGATATGGTATCCATCCTCGGAATAAATATTCACCCGATTACTAAAAAAGATTTTGAGAAGAAAATCGTTTATTTCCTTAAGGACGGACAACAACACTATATTGTTACTACCAATCCCGAATTTATTATTACGGCCGCTACTGACCGGGAATTCAAAAAAATAATCAACTACGCCGATCTTTCCATCGCGGATGGCAATGGTTTGATTTGGGCCAGCCATTTCTTGGCTCGCCCGGTAAAGGTTTCGTCCGGTTTTACCCGGCAAAAAGCCAAGGCATACCGCAAACGCAAAATCCGCCAGCAATTGTTTTTTACTTTAGCCGTCAACCTATTGCGGCCTAGTTCTTCGCGAAACGTCATTCCGGAAAGACTTTCCGGCTCCGACATAATTTTTGACATTTGCCGAATTACCGCGGAAAACGATCACTCACTTTTTCTTTTGGGAGGAGAAAAGGATGTTTCCTTGGAAGCCCGCCTGAAATTAGAAAAAATGTTCCCTGAAATTATCATCTCCGGCATTAAGGGAGGGTTTATAAAAGACAGTATTTCTGACGAGGAATTAGTTGAAACGGTTAACAAAGCCAAACCGGACGTGCTTTTTATTTCTCTAGGCCATCCTTATCAGGAAAAATGGATTTTCCGTAATCTTGACAAAATGCCGACTGTCAAAATTGCCGTTGGCATTGGGGGATCATTGGATTTTTTAAGCGGTAAGATTAGGCGCGCTCCTGAATGGATGCAAAAAATAAACCTGGAATGGCTTTACCGCTTGATTCAAGAACCTCGCCGCTACCAACGCATTAAACGCGCTGTCTACGAATTCCCCAAACTGGTTTATCAACATAAAATCGTGGAAACCGAAAGAGCAAAAGAAGAAAAAGATAATCAAAAGATTAACTCTTTTTGACCAGCGAGCCATTCTTTAAATCCCATATTCCCCTCCTTTTATTCCTTCTTCTTTTTCTTGGCGGATTTTTTTGGTTCTTTTTTGCTTTTTGCGGCTGGTTTACTCTTCTTCACTTTTCCCTCTTTCTTTTTCTCAATTTCCTCTTTGCCTTTGCCATCATCTTTTTTACTATCCCGGGGTTGCTCAGCATCCCCTTCCCACATTTCAATGTCAATTTCAAATCCCGTAAGCCGGGATGCCAAACGCACATTCTGCCCGCCACGGCCGATAGCAATGCTTTGCTGATCGCGATCGACATAGACCTTCGCTCTCTTCATCTCCCCTTTTTGGATATCAATTCTTTTAATTTTGGCGGGCGATAATGCTCTCTCCAGAAAAATAACCGGTTCTTCGCTGTATTCAATGATGTCAACCCTTTCCCCTCGCAATTCGTCAGTTACCGCCTGCACCCGTGTGCCTCTTTGGCCAATGCAAGACCCTACCGGGTCCACTCCTTCTTCTTTGCTCATCACCGCAATTTTGGCTCGCTGCCCCGGCTCCCGGACCACTTTAACAACATCCACTGAACCAGAAAAAATTTCCGGCACTTCCAAGCGAAACAATCCCTCTACTAAACCGGGATGAGAGCGGGAAACAATCACCATACTGGTCTTTGATTCAAATTCAACCTTCATGACGTAAACTTTAAGCCGTTGCCCTTGCTCATAACGTTCCCCGATCACTTGCTCTTTACGGGGGAGAAGGGCAATGGTTTTTCCCAAATCCACATATACTTGCACGCCTTCAATGCGCTGTACCGTTCCCGCCAGCACCTCACCAATTTTATTATAATATTCCTCATAAATAACTCCTTTTTCAATCTCTTTTATTTTTTGGAGCACCACTTGTTTGGCGGTTTGAGCGGCAATGCGGCCAAAGTCCTCCGGGGTTTCCACCGGAATAGCCAGATAATCGTTTTCTTTTATTTTCGCAAGAAATTTTTTAGCGTCAGAGAGCAGCATTTCCCGCTCGGGGCGAAAATAAAGCAACTTTTCTTCTTTTTGTTCTCTTTCCTCAAAAGCTTCCTCCTCCCACTTTTTAACCTTGCGGGTTTTGTCAATAATTTTTTTGTCAAACTCCTTCACGGGAACTTCCTTAGACCAGTCACGATCATCTCTTTTGACAACGTGATAAATCTCCCAGAATTTGGCGCCGCCGGTTTTCTCCTGAAAGTCCGCCCTTACGATATGTCCTTTGCGATTGTTCTCTTTTTTGTAGGCGGCCGAGAGGGCGCTTTCCAAAACTGCCACCATGGCGTCTTGAGGAATTCCCTTCTCGTCGCATATTTGAGCTATTGCCGCTCCCCATTCACTTAAATGACCCGTTTGAGAGTCGGAGTAAAATGTTTTGTCTTCCACGGGTTTAAATTAAATTAAAATTTAACGCTTAGCGTTGTTTGAAATCCAGAATTTTCGGTTTCTGATTTTAACCAATAAGGCCTCCGCTCCGGGAGGCCATCCAAAATATCCAATCAGATAGTGGATTTATAGCAAACTTTATCAAAATTGCCAAATTAATTTTAATTAATAGTTAGGACAGCTCGTTTGCTGGTCGTCCCTCGTTGCCAAGATTTGCCGTTCTTGATTCGGTAATTCATTGTCAAGTCATACAGCCCCGGAGGCCATCCCTTGTACTTCAAATTAACATCAACTCTCATAGCGTCTGGCATACTACTCACCCTCGCTATTTTTACCTTTCTTCCTCCCAATCTCAATGAAACCCAACTCTTCTTCATTCGACTATTAGAAGTAATCCCATAAAAAATAAAGGTTACTCTTTGTTTGGCCTTTTTTCTGCTGTAATTTAATGAGCTGATATTGGAAGAAATCTTTTCTAAAGTGAAATTTACTGTGGTTGAAAGATTGTAATCGTTCGTAACGGTTAACGTATAGCTGCCATCTTCAGAAATTGTTTGGCCGGAACTAAACGCCGCTCCATTCAAGGTTCCTGTTCCGGAGAATGTCGGTGTCACATCGGCACGGTAAGTCATTCCTTCAGCTACCCCCGAAATTTCCGGTGCCGTGCCGCCGATGATTAAATTTTTAGGAGCTTGTCTAGAACAGCATAATAATTTATGCTAATTCTATGAACAAGCGGTTAATTAAAAATAGTAAATTAAGTAACAGGCAGATCGGTAAATTGATAGACTTTTTTGTGCTGGAAGTTCCGGCTTTGAAAGCTGCCAAGGTATTAAAAATCAACCGCCACAGCGCCGAGAAAGTCTACCAGATTATCCGCGCCAACCTTGCTCTTAAATGTGAAGAAGAATCTCCTTTTAAGGGTGAGGTTGAGGTGGATGAATCATATTTCGGCGGTAGAAGGAAAGGCAATCGTGGCAGGGGAGCTCCCGGCAAAGTACCTGTATTTGGCATATTGAAGCGTAATGGTAAAGTATACACAAGGATAGTAAAAGATGTTTCCAGAAGTACTTTGAGAAAAATCATCAGGACCAGGATAGTTCCGGAAAGCATTGTCTACTCGGACAGCTTTCGCTCCTACAACGGGTTGGTATTAGATGGTTTCAAGCATTTCAGGATTGATCACGAAAGGGAGTTTACTCGGAGCAGGTACAACCACATTAACGGGATTGAAAACTTCTGGGGATACGCCAAGACCAAGCTGAAAAAGTACTACGGGATAGACAGAAAATACTTTTATCTTTACTTAAAAGAGATGGAATTTCGTTTCAATTACAGGAAAGACCCGGATTTGGGCATCACTATCAGGAAATTGTTAAAGATCAATAATCGTGTTCTAGACTAACTCCAGAATTTGTTTTTGTTTTTTGGTCACTAATTACCCGCTTAGGGTTATTCTATAATTTGTTGAATAGTGATTGACCATTTGCTCTCTTGGAGCGGTAGACCGGATTTGAACCGGCGACTTTCTGCTTGGGAAGCAGACGTTCTACCACTGAACTACTACCGCGTGATACAGGCGGGGGAAGATAACGTTGAACCGCCCAACTAATCCCGCTTACAACATTACCCTTAACATAAACATACTTTTTCTTTTCGTTTCATTCAAGAAAAATGTTCAACGAAAAATTTTTGCAATATCTGAACTTTTTATTTTCTGTGCTATAATTTGTGGAATGAAGAATCGCACTGGAATGCGTATGCTCCAAACAAAATAAACCAAAACAAATTTCATGGCCATTGTAAAAAAGGCGGCGGCACAGCCAACCCAAAGGGAATTTGAAGAAATATCACTTAGAGACACCACGAGGCGCCTGCACCGCGTTTCCGAGGAGGAACAAACCGCCATCCGCGCGGCGGGGCAGGGTCTGCCGTACCTTGATTTAAACATCTTTCCCGTTGACACGGAAACTTTAAGCATTCTGCCGGAAGAAGTCGCGCGCCTGGGGCGGCTGGCG
>VGKB01000033.1 GCA_016867255.1 Candidatus Moraniibacteriota bacterium | reverse complement strand
TAGGCCGGAGTCTGCGTAATGATCGCATTATCAACCAAGTTCTCCTCGCTGTCCTTGACAGCAGACAGAGAGATTTGCTCGAAGCCGCGCTGGGATTGAACAGCATTGAGGAGAAATATCTTCGTCCATGAATGTGTGATGCGTACCGCTGGATTTATCCCAGCGGTTTTCGTTTGAAGGCAGAAGTGAAAGTTTGTGATAAAAATACAAAGTAGCATTGTCACTCCAAGCTCCGTCATGCGACGGGGGAGTCAGGATGACAATCCATTGAAATGCTAAAATGCAGTATACAAAAGAATTTTTTATCAAACACAAAGTAGTAATAATCATAATCCTTATTATTGCTTGGGGTTTGTTTTTGCGTTTATTTCATCTCGCTGACTGGCTGCACTTCCAGTTGGATCAAGCCCGAGACGCGTATCTCATAAAGGATATTATGGAAAAAGGCATTGGCGAGCTGCCCTTGCTGGGACCCCGCGCCGGAGGAAGCTTTCTGCGCCTCGGTCCGGCGTACTACTACCTTACGTATTTACTGGCTAAAATTGCCGGAAGTGCCCATCCTATAGTTTTTGTTTTGCCTGAGCTTCTGGCCAGTGTCGCTTTTGTGCCTATGTTCTATCTGCTCGCCCGCCGGCTGTTCACCCGAAACTGGTCGTTTGTCCTTACGGTTTTAGCCGTTAATTCAACCTTCCTTATTACCTACGACCGTTTCAGCTGGAACCCTAATCTAATGCCGCTTTTTACCACAACCACGATCTACGCCTGGCTTAAATACCTGGAATCTAGAAGAGAAAATAACAAAAAATCCATTTTATGGATTGCTCTTTCCGCTTTGTCAGCGGGCTTTTTAATCCAACTGCACTTTGAGGCGTTTATTGCGTTGCCCATTATTTTAGCAATCAGCGCGCTGGCGTTTTGTCTTTGGCTTTGGAAATTTGAGAAAAATAATTTCAAAAGAACAGCGCTCACCCTGATCCGCGATTTGGCAATATTCGTTGCCGTTATCCTGACCACCCACACGCCCGTCATTCTCAATGAATATATCTCAAACGGCGCTAACACAAAAGAGTTTTTTGCCACTATTTCAAAAAAACAAGATAAAGACGTTTTTCACAGCTTTCCCGAAAAGGTAATCCAAAATCTTACGGTCTATCCTAAAGGTTTTTACAATGTGATAACCGGAAACGGCGGAGTATACTTTCCAACCGTGCTCACCCGCCCCAATCTAAACCTGCTGTGCGACCATAATTGCCGAGAAAACTTTGGCTCTACCATCGCAGCCGCGATATTATTCCTCGCGGCAGGAGGATTCTTTCTCTTTTATGCCTGCCAAAAAACCAAAAATAGTTTCGCTCAGGCGCAATCTCGGAAAATAATAAAAAAGGACCTAAGAGAATATGAGCTACTAATTTTACTTATTGTCTGGGTAATTGTGCCCTGGTGGGCTTTTTATTCAATTTCGTTCAATTTGAGGCCGCGTTTTTATCTCTTTGTGGTGGTGCCCTTCTGGATTATTGCCGGTTTATTTCTTAGAAAAATTTATCGTGCAAAAAAAGGAAAACTAATTACGGCGGCTCTGGTGATAATATTATTTATTTCCAATTTAGTTAACCAATATGCCAGTTTCAACAACCTTGCCAGCGCCGAGCTTGTTGACAAAGAAAATTACCCCGAAGACCAGATATTTTATCGGAATGAGCGATATCCGACCACTCTGCGCCAACAAACTCAAATTTCACAATGGATCAAAGAAAAATATCAGCAAGGAGAAAATAGAGATTATCTCTTCATTTGGGCCCCGCCTTACTTCTATCGTCCAATAATGTATCTTTTGGAAGACAGCGTGGGTGAAGAGAAACTGCGGTATTTCTCCAGCAATCCCTCCTGGCAAAACGCTCATTATTTTGCTGTGTCCAGCACTACCGATCCCAATGATTTCTTCCGCAAAGATATTCCCGAGCTTTTTCAAGTTTCAGACAAAAAATCATTTGGCACTTTAACCGCTTACCAGCTTAAACTTACCGAAAAGGGAATGGGAGAAGCAAAGAAAAGAGAAAAGAAATTCCGCCGTAGCAACATAATAGCTGATCCGGTAAAAGCTAAACGCAAATGTTTAGAGAAGCCCAAGCCAGAGTGCCGGTTTGTGTGGAACGACCTATCTAATTAAGTTTTGAGTTATTCTCTAGATTCAAAATTCTAGATTTTAAATTTCACATTTAGACGGTTACGAAACTCCTCATTTTAATTTTTTTGTGGGGCGTCGCTTCGCCGCAGACGGCGAGCTAGATACAAAAAATTAAAAAAGTTGAGTTTTGTAACCATTCAGATTACTTAATCTGAAAAGATAAATCTTTGTTCTTTAAGACATTGTCTTTGTCCTTGTACTCTGCCGCTACCCAATATTTTCCGGGCTTCTCCGGCACGGGAAACCGCCAGTTTTTCGAGGCGCCGGCAGAAAGATTTTCTTCCCTTAGGGAAAAAACCGACTCTAAATCGCAGTTCAAATCCGTCGGTTCAATGAGGTCATTACTATCCGGCACGACGCAGATCCGAAAGAGCGTTTCCGTCCCAAGGTGATTTTCTATCGTCACTCCTTCCCCGAGCTCCTCCGGATTCGCGAAATAAAACGCCGTCCAGCTCTTTTGGTAGTCGGGATTATTCTGCCGGCGCTCATAAGCGAATAATATAAAGCCACTAATGAATAGTGACACTACTATTAAAATTTCGGCGAGGCGGAGAAAATTCTTGTTGTTAATCATAAAAAGTACTTTGTTTTTTGAAACTTTGCTCTTTTTATTAATCTCTGAGTTTTTCTTTGTTTCCCAACTTCAATACCGATTGGGCGATTATTTTGGCCGCATCGGGATAATAAAAAGCGTAGGCCTTCTCGCCCATTGTCTTGCGGAGAGGCGCATCGTTCATCAAAATATCAATTTTCCCAAGCAGTAGTTCCGGAGTCATATTTTCCTCTTTTAGCGCCATCGCTCCTCCTTCTTTAGCCACTTCAAAAGCATTATGGAGCTGATGATCGTTAGCCGAACCACGAAGCGGCACCAAAATACTCGGTTTTTTGTAAGCCGCGATTTCCGCAACAGCTGAAGCTCCTGCCCGGGAGAGCACCAAGTCGGCTGCCGCAAGAGCATTTTTCACTTCCTCTTTCGCGTCGCTTAAGAAAGGAAAAAGATAATATCCTTCCCGGCCAATTTTCACTCCGGCCTGGCCGGCCAAATTTTTAGTCTCCTCGTAATTGTTTTCACCGCATTGGTGAATTACCTCGTAAGTGTTAAGCAATCGCGGTAATATTTTCGCTATTACTTCGTTTAGATTTTGAGCTCCTTGGCTGCCGCCCAGAATCAAGAGAGTCGGTTTTTCAGTCTTTATTCCCAAAGCCGCTTTAGCCCTTTCCACGTCCTGGCCTAAAATTTTTTCCCTCACGGGATTGCCGCTGAAAAACGTCTTTACCGGATTGGTATAGTTTTCCGTCATCTTGTAAGAAACGGCGATGGCATCGGATAAGTGTTCCATAAAGCGGTTAGCTCGACCGGGAACGGCGTCTGATTCATGAATCACAATCGGGATCCAATAAATTCTCGCCGCGATTACCACCGGCACGCTACCGTAACCCCCTTTAGAGAAAACCACATCCGGCATAAAGAGAAGCACTTTGGCAAGCGCTTGGATAATACCAAAAGGAAGTTTGATGGCGTCCACTAAATTAAGCAAGGAAAAATAGCGCCGCCACTTGGCCGTCAAGACATTTTTTGTCTTTATCCCATTTTGTTTTAGTATCGCGTCAGAAAATTTATTACAGGGGCCAAGATACAAAAATTCAATTGGTTCGCTTGATTCTTTTTTTATCGCTTCCGCCACGGAGAGAAGGGGAAACAGGTGGCCTCCGGTCCCGCCGCCGGTAAGAAGTATTCTCACTCTGTTGTGGTTATTAAGTTATTAAGTTATTAAGTTATTGGGTTATTGGGTTAGGCGTCAGAAAATAACAAATTAAAAATTACCCTTTGATGCCGGTAATTTCCACTTCCGTATATTTCTGCCGGTGCCCTTTCTTCACCCGGTAGCGCTTTTTAGGTTTGTATTTTAGAACAATTACTTTTTTGTCTTTGGCCGTCTTTAATATCTTGGCGCTAACCAAAGCTTTTTCAAGATACGGTTGGCCGATTTCCAGTTTTTTCCCTTCCTGATCCCCGCTCCAAAGCAAAACACGGTCAAACTTTATGTTTGACCCATCTTTACCTTCCAATTTCTCTACCATAATTTTTTCCTGAGGCGCAACTTTATACTGTTTGCCGCCAGTCTCTATAACAGCCCACATAAATGAAATGGATAATGGATAATGGATAATGGAAAATTTCAATGTATTATTTTTCCATTCTCAACTTTCCATTTTCTATTCTTCTATTTGTCTTCTTCCCGGCTTTTCATCTTCCGTCGGATAAACGCCGGAATTTCCAAATCTTCTTCTTCTCCTGCCGGTTCTTCTTTTTCTGTCTCCGCGATGGGAGAGATGTTAGCGTTATCTATAGGATAAGAAGGGACATCAGGCCGAGTTTCCGTCTGAACCAGCGGCTTCTCGTCCAAGGCCAGATCGTCGTATGATTCAAAATCATCCGCCACTCCCTCATCAATCACCGGCTCCGCTTTGCGAAAGACATCTTCCTCTTTTGATTTTTTCCGTTCCGGAGTCATATCTTCCTTATCCGAAGTTCCAAATCTACTCTCGCCGCTCCCGCCTTCCTCAAACCCCGTGGCAATAACCGTAATCTTGATTTCTCCTTTTTTTAGATCGTGGTCACTAGTTACCACCGCACCAAAAATTACTTTGGCGTTCGGATCTACGCTCTCGGTAATAACCCCCGCCGCCTCTTGAATCTCAAGCATAGAGAGGTCATCACTGCCGGTAATGTTGAATAAAATACCTTTAGCACCATCAACGGAAATTTCAAGCAAAGGCGAATTGATTGCCTGTTTAGCCGCTTCCACCGCCCGATTGTCTCCAGAGGACCGGCCAATGCCCATAAGAGCCGAACCGGCATCTTGCATAATTGCCTTCACATCGGCAAAGTCTACGTTAACTAGTCCCGGAATGGTGATCAAATCAGAAATTCCTTGCACTCCCTGTCTCAAAACGTCATCCACAATTTTAAACGCGCTAAGAAGAGTAGTTTTTTTGTCCACCACTTGGATTAGCCGGTCGTTAGGAATAACGACGATAGCGTCTACCCGGTCTCTCAACTGTTCCAGCCCTTCTTCGGCAATCATGGCTCTTTGTATCCCTTCAAAACTAAACGGCTTCGTCACTACCGCTACTGTTAGCGCTCCCGACTCTTTCGCCACTTCCGCCACAATAGGAGAAGCGCCAGTACCCGTACCGCCACCCATTCCGCAAGTAACGAAAATCATATCCGCGTCCTTAAGGACATCCTGGATTTCATCGCGGTTTTCTTCGGCTGCTTGGCGGCCGATTTCCGGATTCATTCCGGCTCCCAGCCCGCGGGTCAGGTTTTTCCCAATATGCAATTTGTGTTCCGCTCCACTCTGGTGGAGCGCTTGAGCGTCAGTGTTAATCGCGATAAGCTCCACTCCCCGCAATCCCGATTCTTTCATCCTGTTTATGACAGAACCGCCGGATCCTCCCACTCCGACCACCTTGATACGGGCAAAAGTTTCTACATTGGGCGCTTTTATTTCAGCCATATTTTCTTTGAATAATGTGTAATTTGTAATCTATTCGTTATTGCAGAAAAATTGGAAGTCGTCAATTGGTAGAGTAAAAAATTTTTATTAAATCGTCAAAGCCCAATCATGAAACTTAAAACATAAAACCTAAAACATGTTGATGCTTTAGAAAAAAGTAAGTAGAAAGTATTATAGAGCACAGTAATTTCAAATTGAAAATTATTCTATGTTATTGCTTTATAACTCCCTTACCCGCCGAAAACAAATTTTCAAGCCGATTAAGGGCAAGACGGTAGCCATCTACTCTTGCGGTCCAACGGTTTACGACTACGCTCATATTGGTAATTTTCGCTCTTACATCGCTTGGGATTTGCTGGTCCGCTACCTGAAATACCTTGGCCGCAAAACTGCCGTGGTAAAAAACATTACTGACGTCGGCCATTTCACCAATGATGATGAAGACCGAGGCGAAGATAAGTTTGACAAGGCGGCCAGAAGAGAAAAAAAGAACCCGCTGGACATCGCCAAATTTTATTCGCGAATATTTGTTAAAGAAGAGAAAAAGTTAAACATTCTACCGCCTGACTTCCGCCCCTGCGCCACCAAAGAAATCAAAACGATGCAGAAAATCATTAAAGGATTACTAAAAAAGGGCTACGCTTACAACGCCAAGGATGGGGTTTATTTTGACATTTCGCGGTTTAAAAATTACGGCCGGCTGTCCGGCAACACGCTAAAGGAAATCCTCTCCGGAGCGCGGGTAAAAATTAATCCGAACAAAAAGCACCCCGCTGATTTTTCCCTCTGGAAAAAACTAGTGGGGAAGAACCGCCGGCACGCCTTGCACTGGCCAAGCCCTTGGGGAGAAGGTTTCCCCGGCTGGCATATTGAGTGTTCTGCCATGGCCCTGCGCTATCTGGGTAAAAACATTGATATTCATACCGGAGGACAGGACAACAAATTTCCCCATCACGAATCAGAAATAGCCCAAAGCGAAGCCTACACAGGGAAGCCTTTCAGCCAATTCTGGCTGCACACCGGGCTTATGGATGTCGATGGCAAAAAAATGTCGAAAACGCTCCAGAATTTCTATACTTTACAAAACATTGTCGACAAAGGATTTAATCCTCTCGCTTTCCGTTTCTGGGTGCTTTCTTCCCATTACCGCAGCCCGCTGAATTTTACTTGGAGAGGGCTAGGGGAAGCAGCGGATAATTGGATGAAAATTGTGGAATTTATCCGGGACAACAAATTTGTCAATAAAATTGACAAAATTTACGCTGCTCAAAAAGAAAAACAGTTTATTTCTGCTCTTGATGACGATTTAAATACTCCCAAAGCAGTCGCCCTATTATTGCAAGCTATCAAAGATGCCAACAAAAACGCCAAAAAAATGCCTACCGCGGCCTATTTAATTAAAAAATGGGACCGAGTGCTGGGGATCCTGCCGGCCAAAATCGAAAAGCCCAAAAAACTTGTTATCCCCGCTAAGGTCAAGAAGCTCCTCGCCGAGCGCCAAAAAGCCCGTGAGAACAAGAATTTTCTCCTGGCGGACAAATTGCGCAAAAAAATTAAAAAGTTGGGATTTCTAATTGCCGATAAACTCAACGGTAATTATCAAATTAAAAAAAAGCAGAGCCCAGAAACTTAATCTGGGCTGCCTGGAACGAAACAATTTCGTTAATACTATTCCTCCTTAGTCTTTAGTCTTTTCGAGTTTTATTCGATAACCAGGAAGATAAACTTCTACCGCGTACCACACTCCCACTTCAATAGGAAGTGACGGTATGAAAGGCCATTCTTCTTTATCTATGTATCCTCCTTTGATAATATCTTTCGCTGTTTTACCATCTGCTATAGCTTTCTTTTCCGCTTCGCGGCCCGCCTCAACAAATCTCAAAAGTTCCTGCTCCATTTTATCCTTCACTATTTGGACCGCCTGTTTGGGTCCTCCCGCGATAACAGTTTCATGAAACTGCTGGGTACAACTGCCGTAAAAACTCTGACTTAAACGAAATTTGATCAATCCAACATCCAAAACTGGTGATTCCCCGTAGAAGTAGACGCCTAAAGGAGCTTTTCTAATTGACCATCCGATAACCATAAAGAGCTTTTCTTGTTCGTTCACCTTCTGTTCCTCCTTTGTAGTCAATATTTAAGACTACATTATCCTACCTCCATACTATAAAATTAACAAATAGAAAATTTTTGAGCCGAAGGTTGATAATTTTAAAATTTCCTGATACAAGGATAAAAAAGCTCTTTTGATAGACTATTGAGGAACAATACATAAGCAAAGGAGGCAAAGATGACTCAAAGAGTATGCCTTGAAGCAAAAATTGCAATTCTTCGAGCTATCGGATTCAACTATTGGAGCGAAGACACTCCCGAAAACTGGAAATTCCGTTGGAACAGCGCAATGGCCACCATCTACGGCCGAATTACTTTGCCGCAGGTGGGCAGCAGGGTAGACCTTAATATTTTCTCCATCTTATTCACAGGCGGAGAACCGGAATACCATCCAACGTTGGGATACTACTTTTTGCTGGGGTTCGAGCCGTTTTTTGATCAGTGGGGGGTTTATCCGCCCAAAAAAGCAATGGGAAGAATATCGCCATTATTTGCCCTTGCATACGCGGCTTGCATAGTTCCCTCCGGACCCCCCAAGGGCCAGTTTTATCTTGTCATCACCACGATTCTTGACAGGGGAATCGTGCGAGGGAAATATGTTGAAATCCCCGACAATCCTAATGATGTTTTCGGGGACCGCTGCACCACAGCTTGAGAGCTTGAGACCAATACATAACGGCGGGGACCAAAACGGTCCCTTCTTTCTTTTGTTTCATATTTCATGTTCTATATTCCATATTCTATGTTCTATTATTATGAGTGGACTATTGCCAAAAAAGTAGCTATAGTTTAAATACTGGTAGGTAGAGAAATGGCCGCCTTCGCTCCCACCTCCGCTAAGGCTACGGAATACCTTTTAGGCGTTCTGGAGCTTTAGCGAAAGACGCCGGAGTGGTATCCTTCGCTAAGGCTACGGAATACCTTATAGGCGTTCTGGAGCTTTAGCGAAAGACGCCGGA
>VGKB01000032.1 GCA_016867255.1 Candidatus Moraniibacteriota bacterium | reverse complement strand
TTTTCGCAGCCATTCTGCCCCGCGGGAAATAAGTTTTTTGCTAAAAGGGTCTTTGCGGCTCTTACGCCAGCCAGAAACGATGTCCAGTTTTTCCAGTTTCATTTTATGGAGCAGTCTGGGAATATCACGAGGATCGTTTTGCAAGTCGCCATCCATCGCGATAACAGTGTCTCCTTTGGATTCCTTGAACCCGGCGTCCAGAGCGGCCGTCTGACCAAAATTACGGCGAAAATTAATTATTTTCAATGGCTTCAGACCCTTACAATTTTCCAGAGTGTTGTCTTGGCTGCCATCGTTTACGAAGATAATCTCGTATGGCTTTTCCAGCTTCTCCAACACTTCCACAATCTCCGCGTGGAGTTTTTTGACATTATCTTGCTCGTTAAAGATGGGAACCACTATTGATAGGTCTGGTTTATTATTCATGGCTTTATTTGGAACTTAAAAGTTAGGTCTATCTTCCAATCCCCTTATATCTAATTCCTGCTTTTAAAAATCTTTCTTTGTCTAGGAAATTTTTCCCGTCAATTACTAACTTTATGCCATTTTTACGGCAAAGTCTAGGGGTAACGGCGGAAAACTCTCGGTGATTGACGGAAAAAAGCAGAACTTCTGATTTCTCCAGCAGCGCCTGGAGATTCTTTACCGTGCTTTCCCGCGGGACATAAGGGTCGTAAACTTCCACTTGAAACCTCCTTTTTAACAGTTCTTTTTTGATTCTGAAGAAGGGAGCGTCCCGGGTATCGTCCACGTTAGCTTTGTAAGAAGCGCCCAAAATGCCGATGCGAGTGCCGCTAGGGACTTTTTTAAGCTTCTTTAATTCCTTTTTGAGGACCGCGACGGTGTAACGGGGCATGCTATTATTGATCTCCCGGGCTAACTTCAAAAAATCGTGCTCAAAACCGACTTCTCGCGCTTTTTCAATCAAGTAATAAGGATCGACGGGAATGCAGTGTCCCCCTACCCCGCAACCGGGCCAGTGGGGCAAAAAGGCAAAGGGTTTGGTGGCGGCGCCACGGATGACATCAACAAGGTCAATTCCCATTTTGTCAAAAGATTTGGCCAGCTCGTTCACGAAAGCGATATTTATGTCCCGGAAAGCATTTTCAATTGTTTTAGTCGCTTCCGCCTCTTTTATGGATTTCATTTTATAGATCTTCCCTTCAATTACTGAAGAGTAAAAGTTAGCTGCTTTTGCCAAACATTTTTTCGTAACTCCGCCGATGCAGCGATTGATGTTAACCACATTCCAGCGGGGATCGCCCGGGTTGATTCTCTCCGGACAATGGGCAAGAAAGAAGTCTTTACCGACCCGCCGGCCCGCTTTTTTAAGCAGAGGAAGGATAATCTCTTCGCACACACCGGGGTTAATGGTGGATTCTACCGATACCAAAATACCCTTTTTGAAATTATTCAAAATAGATCGAACCGCGCTTTTCAAAGGCGAAAAAACCGGCAGACTTTTCTCATCCACCGGAGTAGGAACGCAAATAATGGCTATGTCGGTTTTTTTGAGAATTTTCGGATCGGTGGTGGCTTTAAGATTTACCTTAGGCAGCAGCCGGGAGACGAATTTATCTTTAAATGGCGGTTTTTTCTGGTTGACCATTTTTATCACGGTTTTATTGAGGTCCAAGCCATAAGTTTTATATCCTTTCTTGGCGATTAGGCAGGCCAGCGGAAGCCCAACGTAGCCAATGCCAATTATCGTTACGGTAGTGTTTTGGTTTTTAAACCGCATGGTAAAATAGTCAAAAATGATAAAAACAGCGCCTTGATATTATTGCCGATTTTTTACTTTTCCCCAAAAATTATGTTCTTAGCGGATTTATTGCTTTTTTAAAGATTTGGTATAAAAATAGTAACAGTAACAATATTTTTAGCGGATGAATGAGTTAAAAAAGCAACTGGAAAAATCAATTAAGCTGGCCCATTTGGAGCTTGAACGGGCCGAGAAAAATACTTTACTGAATGATTTAGGAAATATTCTGAATTTCGTTGCGCTGGTTAAAAAATCCCAGCGGCGGGGCGAAAAAATGTTTGGCAAAAACATTGCCATTTGGGAAAAGGAATTCCCTCAACTTAAAAAAGCCGACGTGACGAGGGAAGACGTGATTGCTCCGTTTGAGGATGGGAGAGCCATAATAAATGAATTGCCCAGCAAAAAAGATAATTTAGTTAAAGTTAAGCGAGTGTAAATAAAAATTTATGACCTTTGCCGACATCCAGTCAATTTCACTTTACCGCAACATAATTGAGGTTTTCCTTTTGTCCCTTACGGCCTTCGTTGTAGCGATGGCCTGGACGCCGCTGCTTACGAATTTTTTGTTTCGTTATGGGGTGAGGGCGAAAATAAAGACTAAATCAGTTGACGGGAAAGCGGCACCTATTTTTTACGGTTTGCACAAAAAAAAGGCGGGCACCCCGCTGATGGGAGGGCTATTAATCTGGATAACCGTTTTGGGGCTGGCTCTCCTGTTTAAATTTCTGCGGAATATTTTTGACGGTTATTGGGTGGAATTTGACTTTTTGAGCCGCTCCCAAACTTGGCTGCCGATGTTCGCTCTCGTGGCGACGGGTATTTTAGGGGTGATAGATGATGTCAAAACGACCCGAGGGATCGGTTCTAATAAAGGGGGCGGCATTCGCTTTTTATACCGATTTTGGTGGCTTTTTGCCATTGCGCTTCTCGGCGGGCTGTGGTTTTACTACAAATTGGGATTTTCCAGCATCCACCTGCCGGGCTTTGGCGATTATGAAATTGGCTGGTGGTATATTCCCTTCTTTATCTTTGTGATCTTGGCAACGGCGATATCTTCCAATGAAACGGACGGGCTGGATGGTTTGAATGGCGGTGTTTTGCTTACGGCTTTCTCGGTTTACGGAGTGATTGCTTTTGTTCAGCACCGGATTGACCTAGCCGCTTTTTGCGCGGTGATTGTGGGAGGGCTCCTGGCTTTCTTGTGGTTTAATGTTCATCCAGCGCGGTTTTTTATGGGGGACACGGGCGCGCTCTCTCTAGGCACGGCTTTGGGGGTGGTGGCCCTTGTCACTAACTCCGCCTTAATTCTGCCGATTGTCTGTTTTGTGTATTTGGTGGAATCTTTGTCTGTGGTAATTCAACTAACTTCCAAGAGAATTTTTGGCAGGAAGGTCTTTCTTTCTGCCCCGTTTCATCACCATTTGCAGGCATTGGGCTGGCCGGAGTCCAAGGTGGTAATGCGGCTATGGATCTTATCAGGCGTGCTGGGAGTGATCGGTCTAATTATTGGTATATTTGGGATGGGGAAATAAAAATTGCCCAAAACACATAAAACAGAAATAAAATGTTTAGTATAATAATGCCGGTTTCGGTAACAACGGTTGAAAAACAAAATAATCTTATCGCTCCGGTTTCATTCTTGAATTTTTGGAGCGGTAGCGGTTCTTTAGAGCTTTTCCTGCTGACTGTTTTAATTATAGTGGCAGGGGCGGTAGCGCTCTTTTTTCTTCTGCGGCGGAAGAAATCCCGCTCGCATTCTTTTAAATTTACGCTGCTCCGAGTGGCGGTTCCGGTAATGGAATCGTCTTCCGATCCCCATTCGCCCCAAGCGAAGAACGACTCTTTGGAATTTGTCCGGGAGAAGATTGCTGTAATGGAGCAGCTTTATTCCACTTTCAGTAGTATTCGGCCCAGATCTTTTTGGCAGGACCTCGCGGGTTTTCCTTATTTTACCTTGGAGATTGCCGTTCCCTTTAATCAGGAAGGGATTGCTTTTTATTTGGCGGTGCCCCAGGATCAGGTTAATTACGTGGAAAAACAAATTCACAGTTTTTTTCCTTTCGTATCAGTGGAAAAGGTGAACGGTTATAATATTTTTGTTCCCCGGGGGAAAGTGGTGGGCGCCTACCTCAGACAGTCAAAGGAAAGATTTTTGCCCATCCGGACCTTTCGTGAACTGGAGAGTGATCCGCTCAATAGTATTACTAATTCCCTTACCAAATTGGATCCCCGCAAAGAGGGGGCGGCTATTCAACTAGTGGTTTTTCCTTCTTCCCCCGGGAAAAATCCCAAGGCAACCCTCGTGGCCCGGGAGATGAAACAGGGAAAGACTTTGAAACAGGCGACAGAAAAGGTTAATCGACCACTCGTTGCTTTTTTAAAAGAGGCGTTTTCCCGTCAGGAAAAAAATGATGAAAGAGCAAGACTGGCCGGTGAGAGAGAACAGCATATTTTGACTCAAGGGGAGGAAAAAATCATTGAGGTCATTGAAAACAAGGCGCGAAAGAACAGTTTCCAAGTTAATTTAAGGATTATTTCCTCCGCGCCCACCCAAGAAAGGGCGGAAGAAATCCTCTCTGATGTTGCAAATGCGTTTGACCAGTTTGAGGCGGTAGATGGCAATAGCTTCAGAAAAGTTCCCGCTAAGAATCTTAAAGAGTTTATCGCCAGCTTCATTTTTCGGGTTTTTAGGAGAAGCAAAGTTTTGATCTTGTCCACCGAGGAGCTTTCCAGCATTTTCCATTTTGGAGTTAATATTCTAAAAGCGGCTCCCCGTATTGTAGCGGCCAAGTCGCGTACTGCTTCCTGTCCGCCCGATATGCCCCAAGAAGGTTTAGTGCTGGGAGAAAATATTTTCCGGGACCAGAAGACCGTTATCCGAATTGGCCGGGACGATCGGCGGCGCCATCTTTATACGATCGGGCAGACCGGCACCGGAAAATCTTCTTTCCTCGCCGGTTTAATTCGTCAGGACATTGAAGCTGGCGAGGGATTGTGCGTAATTGATCCTCACGGAGAATTAGTGGGCAAAGTGCTTTCGTATATTCCCAAAGAAAGGGTCAAAGACGTTATTTTATTTGATCCCGGAGATGTGGATTGGCCCATCGGACTTAATTTGTTGGAATATAACCGGCCGGAGCAAAAGACCTTCGTAATTAATGAGATGATTGACATTTTTGACAAGCTTTACAATCTCAAAGAGGTAGGCGGCCCAATGTTTGAACAATATATGCGCAACGCCATGCTTCTTGTGATGGCTCATCCCGAATCCGGCTCCACTCTTTTGGAAATATCCCGGGTACTGGCCGATCCGGACTTTCGGAAGTTTAAACTGGATCATTGCGCTGATCCGGTAGTGGTGAACTTTTGGACTAAAGAAGCGGAAAAAGCCGGTGGTGAAGCGGCGCTGGCCAATATGGTGCCTTACATTACCAGTAAACTTACTTCTTTCATCGCTAACGATATTATGCGACCAATCATTGCCCAACAAAAGTCATCCTTTAATTTGCGTGAAATTATGGACAGCCAAAAGATAGTGCTAATGAATTTAAGCAAAGGGACGATTGGAGAGCTTAACGCCTATCTTTTGGGGATGGTAATGGTGGGAAAAATTTTAATTGCGGCGATGAGCCGGGTGGATATGCCGGAGGAGAAGCGTAAAGACTTTTATCTTTATATTGATGAGTTTCACAATTTTACCACTGATTCAATTGTTTCCATTCTTTCGGAAGCGCGTAAATATCGGCTCAATCTCATAATCGCTCACCAGTTTTTAAAACAGCTTACTGAGAAGATTCGCGATGCGGTTTTTGGCAATGTGGGATCTTTGGCTTCTTTCCGCATTGGGCCGGAAGACGCGGAATTTGTGGCCAAGCAGTACGAGCCGGTTTTTAATTCCTATGATCTTATTAATCTGGATAATTACAGCACTTATCTCAGAATGATTGTTAACGGCCAAGTGGGAACTCCTTTTAGCATGAAGACCTTGCCGACTACGGCAGGAGACAACGCGGCGGCGGCTGAAATCAGGAATTTTTCCCGCCAGACCTATGGCCGACCGAGAGAAGAGGTGGAAAAGGAGATTTTAACGCGGCTTAAGGAAGCGGAAGGGAACGTTGAATCACCCAATCCGGTGGAAAGCGATATTGGAATAAAATAGGACAATCTAAACCTTAAAAATAAGAATTAAAATTTGCGTTATTTTTTTTTAAACTTATTATTTTAATTAGTAAAAATATTTTAGGAATTTTGAATCTGGAATTTGGGATCTTGAGATTCGGGCTTGGGATTTAAAGTTCGAGATTCGTAATTAGAATCCGGGTTAGAAATAACTAATTTCTAATTTTTAACCTTCCAAGGCGAAGCGCTTTGGTTGCAAAACGTAGATGAAAACCGGCCTCCACCTCATTGGCGATCTTCATGGTTGCCAATTTTCCCCAAGTCTTAGAGATGAGCGCGGGGTGGAAGAACTGAAGAGTTTAATCAGTCAAAAAATCAAAGATGTTGATCTCAGGGAACTTGGCAGTTACTACCACTATTTCGGACCCGATGCAGTAACGGCAGTAGTGTGTTTGTCTGAATCGCACATCAGTTTCCACAGCTGGGCAAAGGAAAAGTACACGAGCTTGGATGTTTTTGTGTGCAACTACAAAACCGATAATACAAAGAAGGCGAAAGAACTCTTTGAGTATCTGATCGCGGAAGTGTTCCGGCCCAAAAAAGTAAAAAAGCAGGAAATAGAAAGATGACGCAATATCAAAACGCAAAGCTCAAATACCAAAACCACGTCTCAAATTCTTTTGTTAATGTCAAGTCACGCGCTATTGTTGAAACCGTCATCTGTACGATTATTGCCGTAGTTTTTCCGGCTATTTTTGCCCATGCGCCTCAAAACCAATTTATCGTGGGGCCGATCGTAAACGCGGTTCTGTTTTGGGTGGCCTTGCGGGTCGGCATAACGAACGCCTTGTTCATTGCGGTTATCCCCTCATTAATTGCTTTATTCCGGGGCTTGCTTCCTCCCACTTCCGCTCCCGTAGTACCTTTTATTATACTGGGAAATTGCGCGATGATATTGGCGTTTTCTTTCCTGAAATCCCGGATTTGGCTTGGGGTGTTTGCTGGCTCAACTATTAAAACCTTAGTTATATTTTTGCCGGTCTGGCTATTTCTTAATTCCTCCCCGCCAGTTACTTTCATGATGAGCTGGCCGCAGTTAGTGACAGCGATAGTAGGCGGATTTGTGGTAATTATTTTAAATAGAAAGTCTTTTGCCTCTGGTTGTCATCCTCGGGCTTGACCCGAGGATCCAGGATATTTTCTTGATTTATATTATATCTTTGCTAGATTAGAAATGCAGGCAAATATGCCAAAGTGTTTTTAATTTTTCAAAAATCCGAGGGTGGCAGAGCGGTCAATTGCAGTAGACTGTAAATCTACCGAGCTTGTCTCTACGGGGGTTCGAATCCCTCCCCTCGGACGAAATTTTTCACTTCGTTCAAAATCTCATGTAATTAGTAATTTGTAGTTTGTATTTCGGAAAAGGGAAAATGTTTTTCATTCTAGAATAGTGAAAAATTTCGTCCCCCAAATTACAAATTACTCACACAAATTACGAGCATTTAACCATAAAGATGTTTGACTTCGAACTGCTGGAAGTCTACAAAAAAGCAAAAACTCTTAATAAAGAAATTAGCAGATTTGTTAGAGCAAACAGGTCTATCGACGCTTACACTCGCGACCAGCTCCGCCGGGCCTCAATTAATGTTGCCAAACTTCACTTCGACAAGGCGTTGCTGTAAAGCAACGCCTCAAACTGTATGCAATGCTTAAAAAAATAAAGTATTTTAATACGACATCGGTTAAGCTTTTTTGAAGTCGATTATCTCGTGACTTTGAAGGATTCAATTTCTTCTTTTAATCTTCTCGCTCCCAGATTAAATTCAAAATATTTTCTTACCGGATCGATTATCTCGTTTAGACAATCAACTAGGTTGTTTTTCAAATCTAACGGATAAATTTCTCCAGACTTATATAATTCTTCTAGCTCCTGGTATGATCCTAACAATAAATCGCCGCCGTATTTTCTCTCTCTTTTGATATTTGCTTTTTTATGTTTAAGAAAAACAATGTATTTAAAATATTCAAGAATCGGATTGAATTCAATTTCTCCGGGGGGACAATAAGCATTGTTAATTTTTCTGCGTATTTCTTCGAGAGTATCCGTCATAAAAACAGCCGAGTCTGGTTGTGACTTAGACATTTTTAAGGCAATTGTTTTTTCGATTTTATTTTTCTCCTGACTTAATTTATCGATTGGCGGGTTAAGGCTGATGAGCATATGGTGGTGAACGGCCGCCGGTTTTTCATAGTCTAGATCGGGAGCAATTTGCCGGGCCAGCATATTAACTTTGCGTTGATCCATGCCCAGTTGAGCAATATCGGCTTTGAGATAGAATATATCAGCCGCCTGCATAGCCGGATAGATAATCTGAGCCGCGGTTAAGTTATCAGTTTCGCTTCGGCCCATAATTTGCGAGCAACGAATAATTCTATTTAGTGTAGTCGATCTAGCAATTTTCAGGACACTGAACCAGTACTTGGGATCTTTTACTAAATCCGAAGCCCAGATAAATTCTATATTTTTGGTGTTTAAACCACAAGCTTTCCAAACTTCTATAAAATATCTACCAACCTGCCGAATTTTTTCCATATCCCCACCCATTTTGTTATTAGCATAAGCATGCCAGTCTGCGACTAAGACTTTGAAGTGGATCCCCGCCTTTACCAGTTTCTGAATGTTTAAGGCCCTGACGAATCCCTGGGCAATATGAATTTTGCCAGAAGGCTCAAAACCATCGTATGCAATAAGCTTTTCACCTTTTTTGATTTTAGCAATTATCTCGTCGAGCCCAATAATTTCTTCTCCGACCTCCTGTATTAAACGAATTTTTTCTTTGATTTCCATATTCTCAATTTAAAATTCTTTACATGCTACCGACAAACATACTACTAATAAGCTATAATAACTGAATAATATATATTGAGAAGAGATTTTATACAGCCGAGATTTTAAGCAATGGAGAGTAAGCGTTTTATTTTATTTATACTATAGTTAACTTTGGATTCGGAAAAATTTTTGACCATTCAAAACTCGTCTGTCTTAAGGGAGTTTTGTTTTTTATTAATTTATCAAGATCATCAAGCCCAATAATCTCTTCCACATTCCTTTTATTTGTTGGTTGGTATATTTCTAATACGATAAATCTATTTAAATTATAAATTTCATATATGTAAGAATTAGGAGCGTTGTTTACACTTCCGTGGGATAAAAATATTCAATCAGCTTTTCCATCGGTGTTA